>PLML01000011.1 GCA_003141525.1 Bacteroidales bacterium | reverse complement strand
GCAGGCTTTATAGGAAGCCCGGCAATGAATTTTGTATCGGGTAAAATCGTAAAAGAAGGAGAATTGTATTTTATAAACGAAGGAATGAAAATTTCCGTGCCGCCACCACTGGGAGCCTCTATGGAAAAGTACCTGGATAAGCAGGTCGACATGGGTTTCCGCCCAGAATATGTCTATGACAAAATCCTGGAAAAAGAAAGACGCTTGTCAACCGATGTGGAAATTGAAATAGTAATAGTAGAAAATGTTGGCAGTGAATCTTATAATCATTTTAAGCTAAATAGAATGGATACCATTTTTTCTTACAGAAGCAGCTCTTCTCATGTTCACACCCCTGGCGAAAGATTGACTGTAGGATTAGATCTGGAAAGGCTCCATTTCTTTGATAAAGAAACAGAAAAAACAATTTTGCTGTAAAAAGGACTAAAAACACTATTGGATTGAATATGATGAGATATGACAAGGGAACCGGAGAATTAAAAAACTGGTTGGTTACGGAAACTGATTTTGATGTCCGGTTTCAGGGAAAATGTGAAACCATTTTTTGTCAGGGTAATGGTTATATGGGAATGCGCACGGCCACTGAGGAACGGTACATAAACCAGGTGCGCAATACGTTTGTATCCGGGACATTTAATAAGTTTGACGAGTACGATGTTACCGAACTTCCAAACGCTGCCGATGTATCAAATATAGATATCCGTATTGATGGCAAGTTATTTGGTTTAGACAAAGGTTCATTTTCAGATTATCACCGGACACTCAACCTGAAAACCGGTGAAGTGACACGCGAGTTTACCTGGAAGAACCATGAAAACAAAGCATTTCAATTTTCTTTCAAGCGATTTATTTCATTTGATAATTTGCATTTGATAGCTGCTGAAATTAAAATCAAGGCAATGAATCAATCTGCAAGAATAGAGTTTAACGGCGGTATCAATGGGCAAATGACCAATAGCGGGGCACAGCATTTTCATGAAGGAGAGAAGCGGATTTTCGACAAAAAGTATATGCAGATGCTTCAACAGACTACACAATCCGGAATAACTTTTATACACAATACCGTTCACTCAATAACTTCTGAAGGTGCTGAAGCAACCTCACGCTTTGAAATGGACAGGCGGAGAGTCTTTATGATTTACAATGCAGAAATCGGAGTAAATCAGACCATTAAACTTGAAAAAATATCCAATCTTTATACTACCCGCGACAAGGATTCTGAATCATTATCTCTGGAGTCATTGAGAAAGTATTCGATTGGACAGCTTAAATCCGCCTGCAGGTCGGGATACGATTCGCTGCTAAATCTTTCGGCAAAGGTATGGTCTGAAAAATGGAAGGCTATCGATATCAGAATAGAAAGCAATGACGATTTTAACCAGCTAGCTGTAAGGTTTGCCCAGTATCATTTGCTAATTATGACTCCGGCGCACGACAGCCGTATGGGCATTGGTGCCAAAGGTCTTTCCGGAGAAGGCTATAAGGGGCATTCTTTCTGGGATACGGAGTTATTTATGTTGCCATTCTTTACTTTTACCCAGCCACATTTTGCACGCAGTTTATTGGAATACCGGTTCAATACTATTAATGGAGCACGTAAAAAAGCCAGTGAAAATGGGTATAAGGGTGCAATGTTTCCCTGGGAATCGGCCTGGGCTGACGATGGTGAAGTAACTCCGGTTTGGGGTGCTGCTGACATCATCACTGGTGAATCTACCAAAATATGGAGCGGGTTTATTGAACAACACATCACTTCGGATATTTCTTTTGCTATCTGGCAATATTACCAGGTAACAGGCGATGAAGATTTTATGGACAAATATGGGTATGAAATTCTTTTGGATACAGGAATTTTCTGGGCGAGCCGTTTACAATGGGACGAGAATGAAAAACGTTATTATATAAATGAAGTAATTGGCCCCGATGAATACAAAGAGCACGTTAACAACGATGCATTCACGAATTATACTGCACATTGGTGTATAGAAAATGCAATTCATTATTATCATTTATTGAAATACGGAAAGCCGGAAATTTTTTCAAGGCTTGAACCAATATTAAATCTTGAAAGTGAAATTAAAGAATTAAAGGAAAAACTGCCGCTCATTTATCTGCCTCAGCCAAATGAAAATAATATTATTCCGCAGGATGATACCTATCTGACTTTGAAAGATATTGATTTAACCAAATATAAAAACCAGGAGCATGTCGGGTCACTTTTCCTCGATTATAGTTTGAACCAGGTTGCCAAAATGCAGGTTTCCAAACAGGCATCTGTTGTAATGTTGATGTACCTGCTCGAACATAAATTCAGTCGTGAAGTAAAGCAAGCCAATTATAATTACTATGAATCCAGAACATTACATGATTCATCGTTAAGTTTTTCGACCCATTCAATCCTGGCAAATGATCTGGAGAATAAGGATTTAGCTTACAACTTGTACCGGCAGGCAGCAACTATCGATTTGGGATTGAACATGAAATCTTCCGATCATGGAATTCATGGTGGTTCCCTTGGAGGTGTCTGGCAAATAATTGTCTGTGGCTTTGGAGGGATGCGAATGATCGGTGGAAAACTGAGAATTGAACCTAAACTTCCAAAAGAATTTACTCAAATTGCCTATCCACTGTATTGGAAAGGCAATTTGCTGGAAGTAACTGTAACTCATGATATCCTTAGCGTCAATAACAAAGGAACTGAACCTGTTACATTCAGCCATTTCGGCAAGGATTATCAGGTAAACTCGAATTCAGAAATAAAAATATGGATGGAATTATGAATATGAAATTTAGAATAATAGTCTTTCTTTCGCCGATTCTGCCAGTTAGCGTATTAGTCTGATACTGTTGGACTTTGTCATGAATTTATAAAATTTCGTAACTTGATGAATGAATCAAGTGCCATCTTGGCAAAAAAAATTGACTATTGTGGATCAGTGAACTAAATTAAAGCATTATGATGATTATTATAAATACTAAAACACTACAAAATCTAGGTAGTATATGATATCATTTTCACCTTCTTTAATACATTGTAAATAAAAATAATATGGGAAACTTTGATAAAAACAAGATTGAACAAATTGTTAAGACCAGAAAACAAGCCAATTCTTATTATTTGAAAAAGTCGAAAGTATATCAATCCTTCGTTGATATGGAGCAAAGTACTTACAAAGACGGAGAATTGGGTAAAAAGCAAAAGGAGCTGATAGCAATTGGAATTTCAGTTGTAATAAACTGTGAATCCTGTATGGAATGGCATATAAAACAAGCACTTGACGACGGAGTTTCAGATGCAGAAATTATTGAAGCAATTGAAGTAGCAATTGAAATGAGTGGCGGACCAGGAACCGTCTCAGCAAGATTTGCAATGAATGTGTTAGAATATTATAAGCCTGTTTAAGAAATCACTTTCCAAGCCTTTTTTTAATAGAATTATATACAAAAGGAATTGATGTGATCACAATAAGGAATATTACTATATATCCCAGATAATCTTTTGTACCCGGAATATATTTTCCCAGGAAATAACCGGTCAAAACTAATGTACTTACCCAAAAAAATGCCCCAACCAGGCTATAAATAAAGAATTTATAGTACCCTAATTTTACGATACCGGCAACAATCGGGGCAAATGTTCTTACTATTGGAAGAAACCGACTTAAAATTATGGTCTTTTTCCCGTGTTTCAGGTAGAACTCATGAGCGGCAGTCAGATGTTCCTGGCGGAAAAAAAATGATGATTTCCGCTTGAATAACAATTGCCCCACTTTCTTTCCAAACGAATAACCGACGATGTTGCCTGCGACCGCTGCTATTATAATTAAAATAACCAGAAGGACAGGATGCAATCTGATAATCCCTGTTGAACAAAATAAGCCTGCAGTAAATAGCAGAGAGTCCCCGGGAAGAAAAAAACCGACGAAAAGGCCTGTTTCAGCAAATACTATAAAAAGAAGCAGATAGATTCCTCCGTAGAGAATTATACTTTCGGGATTTACCAGTTGCTTTAAGAAATGAAATATCCCGTCCATTGGTATTGCATTTTAGAGGAATAAGTCTTTAAATATAAGTTATTTTATTCTCATGATGAAGTTCCCCTTTTTTTTTACTTTTACACTCTCCTGTTTCAACCGGAAGGTGGTACATCTGGGGAAAGAATTATTAAAACAGGACTTTAAAGAAGAATATGAAAACTATAGCACAGGAGTACGTCGTTGGCTTTAAAAACTGGTTCCGAAGGGCTATCATGAATCACCCAGGAATAAATAAAACATATGATAAAAATAATCAGAACCAATTCTGAGAATCACGATTTCATTGAACTCGTGAAATTTCTTGATGCGGACCTTGCTATAAGGGACGGCAAAGATCATTTGTTCTATTCTCAATTCAATTCGATTAATAAAATTAAGTTTGTGGTACTGGCTTATGAGAATGAAAAACCTTTGGGTTGTGGAGCTTTAAAAGAGTATGATAAGGATACTATGGAAGTAAAACGGATGTACACATCTCCCGCGGTCAGAAAAAAGGGGATTGCCACCAGAATTATATCTGAACTTGAGAATTGGGCATGTGAGTTATCTTGTACAAAGTGCGTACTTGAAACAGGCAAAAGACAAACTGAAGCCGTTGGGCTTTATAAAAAGAACGGATACACCCTGATTCCAAATTATGGACAATATATCGGAGTGGAAAACAGTCTGTGTTTCGAAAAAAAAAATAGTTAAAATTCAATCATAACATATCTTTCAATTAATAACTAAATTTTTCAAAATGAATAAATTCCTGATCACCATTTTAATAATTTTCATAGCACAATCTTTATTTGCCCAAACTAAGAAAGTGACAGGTTTCTATGAAAAGAATATTGATAATGAACTGAACCTTGAGTCTGCTTTTGACAAAAATTTAAGCAAAGCCAATATAGGTGAGACAATTAAAAAGCTTTCCGCGGAGCCACACCATATAAGTTCTCCCGCAGATAAGGCAAATGCTGAATATATTCTGAGTCTGTTTAATAATTGGGGATGGGATGCAAAAATTGAAACCTTTTATGTGTTGTTTCCAACTCCTAAGACAAGGATCCTGGAGATGACTTCGCCCCCATTTTATAAAGCAATTTTAAAAGAACCCGCTCTGAAGGAAGATGCCACATCAGGTCAGTCCGGACAATTACCGACCTATAATGCCTATAGCCCGGATGGGGATGTCACATCTGAACTGGTATTTGTAAATTATGGTTTGCCGGAGGATTACGAGATATTGGATAGAATGGGCATTGATGTAAAGGGGAAAATTGTAATTGCAAAATATGGTCGTAGCTGGAGAGGTATAAAACCTAAGGTGGCAGAGGAACATGGAGCTATTGGCTGTATAATTTACAGCGATCCGGCAGATGATGGATATTTCCAGGGAGATGTATATCCAAAAGGTGCTTTCAGAAACGAATATGGTGTACAAAGAGGTTCTGTAATAGATATGTCAGCTTATCCCGGTGATCCATTGACCCCCGGAATTGGTGCAACAAAAGATGCAAAAAGATTAGACAGGTTACAGGCTCCAAGTCTCTTAAAGATTCCGGTATTGCCCATAAGTTACCACGATGCAGCCCCATTGCTTGAAGCCCTCGACGGGCCTGTGGCACCTGTATCCTGGCATGGCGGTTTGTCGTTTGCGTATCATATAGGTCCGGGTAAAACAAAAGTGCATTTAAAGGTTGTTTTTAATTGGGACATTGTTCCATGTTATGATGTGATTGCGAAAATTCAGGGTTCTAAATATCCTGACGAATGGGTGATCCGCGGTAATCACCAGGATGCATGGGTGAATGGTGCAGGAGATCCGATCAGCGGACAGGCAGCAATGCTGGAAGAGGCTAAATCAATAGGCAGCATGTTGAAAACAGGTTGGAAACCAGATCGGACTATTGTTTATTGTGCCTGGGACGGGGAAGAACCGGGCTTACTTGGCTCCACCGAATGGGTTGAGGAACACGAAAATGAATTAAAAGAAAAGGCAGTAGTTTATATAAATTCCGATGCTAATGGCCGTGGTTTCCTGTTTGTTGAAGGGTCGCACGCATTGGAACCTTTCATGGATGAAATAGCAAAACAGGTAATAGACCCGCAAACTAACGTAAGTATTTTTGAAAGGGCGAGAGCTCATGAGGCCATATCAACTCAAAGTACGGATGAAAAGAAAAGGATCTGGGATGAAAAAGAATTAAAATTGTATGCTATGGGTTCCGGCTCTGATTATTCTTCTTTTATTCAACATGCCGGGATTCCTTCACTTAATCTTGGATTTGGTGGAGAAGACGAGGGCGGAGAATATCATTCTATCTATGATTCTTATAGTTTATATGAAAAGTTTAAAGACCCGGGATTTCAATATGGAGTGACTTTAGCTGAGACTGCAGGGCATGCTGTCTTGCGAATGGCCGATGCCGATGGATTACCATTTGATTTCAAACATTTGTTTAAAACCATTGATTTATATTCAGAAGACCTGGCCGCACTTTTGAAGACAAGTCGTGAAAAGACGAAATTAGAAAATCAGATCATTAATTCAGGCGGTTATGCTGCAGGTGAAGATCCAAAAAAAGGATATATACTTCCTGTTGTAAAACCTGAAGTACCCTATCTTGATTTTTCACCATTGCAAAATGCATTACAACAATTAGCAAATAGTACTGATAGCCTAAGTGTTGTTTTTCAGAACAAAATCAAAACAAACAGTATGAGTGTAGCTTTTAATCAATCACTTTATAGGGCCGAACAACAGTTATTGAATGAAACAGGATTACCACGCAGGGAATGGTATAAACATACTTTGTATGCGCCCGGATATTATACCGGTTATGCCGTAAAAACGATGCCCGGCATTCGAGAGGCTATTGAACAAAGAAACTGGAAAGAAGCACAGCAACAAATTGAAGTAGATGCGAAAGCTATTACAAGGCTTGCAGAATATTTAAAAGTTTTATCTTCCTCAGGTTATTGATATATTGGTAAAGATATTTTTTGGAGTATGAAAAACTCTGCTTTAGAACTGTTTTAAAACTTGGAAGACCTCAGAACAATTAATATTTCAGTCAATCGTTTATACTTTTATGGAATATGCTATTCAAAAAAATTGAACCTAATATAATTCAAATGAAAAAGAAGTTTAATATGTCAGGAATAATTATATTGATCCTTTCAATTATTTTACTTTACTCTTGTAAGAAAAATAAGCCTACTCCACCAATCCTTACAACTGTTGCTATTTCTTCAATAACACAGACTACTGCAACCTCGGGAGGAAATATAACAAGTGATGGAGGAGATAGTGTTACAGTTCGTGGCGTTTGTTGGAACACCAGTCCAGCTCCTATTTTTAATGACAACCGTACGACGGACGGTTCATCTATAGGTAGTTTTGTTAGTAACATTACCGGGTTAACAGCCACCACGACATATTATGTTCGTGCTTATGCAACTAATAGTGCAGGAACATCTTATGGAAATGAACTAACATTTACCACATCTGCAACACCTCTGTCAATCACCGACATAGACCTCAATCTTTACAACACCGTAACCATAGGTACTCAAATATGGTTGGCGGAGAATCTTAGAACCACGAAATACAACGACAATACACCGATACCTTTGGTTACTGATATCAGTACCTGGGCAGCATTAACCACGCCTGGCTATTGTTGGTATCACAATGATGAATCAAGCTATAAAGTTGATTATGGAGCTTTGTATAATTGGTACACTATAGATTCTCAAAGTAATGGCGGTAAAAATGTATGCCCCACAGGCTGGCATTTACCTACTGATGCAGAATGGACTGTACTTATAACATTTCTAGGTGGTGAAAATGTCGCCGGCGGGAAATTGAAGGAAGCCGGAACAACTCATTGGGGTACCCCTAATGCAGGAGCAAATAATGAAACAGGTTTTACGGCTCTTCCCGGAGGCAGCCGTGACCTGGCTGGTACGTTCGTCGGCCTTAACAGTTACGGCATCTGGTGGTCGGCTACGCAGGAGGATAGTACTTTCGCCTGGCGCTATTACCTGGACGCCAGTGTCAGTAATGCTGAAAGGGGCGACGGCTATAAAAAAGGCGGCTTTTCTATTCGTTGTTTGCAGGATTAAAATGATTAAACACTAAAATAGATAACAAAAAAGCCTGGATATTATTGTATATCAAGGCTTTATCTGTTTGCTTTTGTAGCCCCACCAGAACTCAGAAGCCATTTTATTGTGTCTTAAACCTTGGATATATCTGATTATTAGTTATATTTGCAGGGGTACAAAACTGGTGTACAATCATGACACGATTATTTACAACATCACGCTGGTTAAGACGATATGGTAGCAAAAGCGGTCATCAGGTCTTTATTCGTGTTCGAATGCACAACGGCTTAGAAACTGAGATACCTGTATACGATTATATAAATCACAAAAAACTTCCAATTAGTGTCAAAAGGGAACACTGGAACAAAGGGTATGTTACTGGTGGAAAATATCACATTACAATTCGTGATTTAAATAATCTGCTTACAAAAGTTGAATTAGATGTGAAAGATGCTGTAAATGAATTGATAGAAAAGAACATTCAAATTAAACGAGGTAATATAATCCGACTTACATATATCAATGAGGATAATGCTTTAGAAAATGAACGAAAGATTGCAAGTGGTGAAGTTATTGTTGATGAACAGGGAGGTGCATTTGCAAGCCAAGATGAATTTGAAGAATATATTACAAATAGCGATGACCCTAAATTTGATTCACTAAAAAAATCAATGGGTCTATATAAAAAGGAGTACATTTTGGATTACTGGGATGATTTTATCAAAAACTTTGCACCTGATTCCTATAATGCGCCTCAACATGCAATTGAAGAATACATAAGAGACAAAGAAGATAATTGCAAAGCGGTAGAATTCTCTTCAGCATGGCTTCAGCGTTTTTTCAAATATATAATTGAAAATGGATACTCCCTGCGCTCTGATGGAAAAGAAAGGAAACGGTATACAATAACAACTGTAGCAAAATACCAAAAACACCTTACGTCTTTTGGTGATTATCTCTTTACAGAATTGGAACTTTTGAATGATCAAGATTACAGAAGATTCAATTTGAAAAAGAAAGCTAAAAAGCAATCATTAGTAAAATATGATCCTGAGCCATATATTAATACTCATGCCTTATATAAGAAAGAGTTTGATTTTTTTTATTGGTTTAAATTTGAAGATAAGCAATTGGAAATGGTACGGGATATGTTTGTTCTTCAGGTATGGCTTGGTGGACTCAGACAAAGTGATTTTTTTAGTATTTCCGAAATCAATTTTCACAAGGATTCAATGGGAGCATATAGGGTTTGGTTTACGCAAAAGAAGACTGATGATGACGTTCTTAACGTAGTAAATCAAAATTATTTAATTCCAATTCTGGAAAAATATGCTTCAGGATTTACTGGTTTCCCGAAAGTGCATATTTATAACAAGCTGCTCAAAGACGCTACAAAAGTTGCGGGACTTAAACGAGAATTGAAATTCAGGCTTGAGTACGCTAAAGATAAAGAAGCTACAATTGTATGGCATCCAATCTATGAAAAAATTTGTAATAAATGGGCAAGGAATTGTGCCGTTTCAATATTGGCTGAATTAGGTTATCCTGATGATAGAATAAGTAAATTCACAGGGCATAGAGACCTCGAAATGATAAAACATTATAAGCAGATTCATCAGAAGGAGATTAGCACTATGATGACAGAGGTAAAGCCTGATATTGTAAAAGAATTATGAACTTTTATAATTATCTGAGGATTTATATTCCATGATCTATTTTAAGAACCCCACAAATAAAGCGATTTAAGCCATTCTCCCAAACTGGTGCTGTTCTCTGTGTTAATTTCATTGAGATAGTTAATCCTTGTCTCTCCTGTGTGGCTTCTTGACTAATGTATACTTACTTTCCCCCAGTCATATCATTGTACGTACTTACATTTCATCAGGATATATCTTATTTTGGTAAGATTTATTTGACTTGCTTTTTTTCTTGTCGTAACTTTCATCATATAATAAACCTACAGGCATTTAAATCAATTTTTTTAATCAAAAACCAACCTTATGAAAACATTTTATTCAACCGCTATTATTTTTGTATTCCTGTTAGTCTGTACGAATGTGATACAGGCACAAACTCCACAAGCAAAACTTAATCAAGTTGAATTAGAGAAACAATTTATAGGTACTTGGAAGAGTGAAATTGCGAAAGACACAATAATGTATGCTGAATTTACACAGTTTGGATTAATGAAGGGAAACATTAAGGTTGTTACGAAGGACAAAATTCTTGATTCTGGTGAGGAACTTTTTGGGTATGATAAAGAAACTGACAAAAGTATTCAAGTCACAGTTTGGAAATCTTCAACTAACATTGACATAAATGCATGGCAGTTCGTTTCGAACAATATAAAGGTAGGAGTTCCTATTAAAGATATCTCCAATCGCCCAAATGCCACTTTAAAATTTAAAATTGAATTCAAATCACCCGATTTGTGGGTAATGACTACTCTTCAGAATAACCAAGTAGTTGGAACAGTGACTATGACTCGTGTAAAAAAGTGATTGGATATATAAAATTTAACTGGCTGATATAGTTGAACGCCCCAAGTTTAGTATTTTGGGGCATTTTGTTTTTTATAAAATATTAATTTACTGATAATTGACTACATTTTTGCCGCATCAGATTTTATTGGATGATGCACCTATATATTATGTGGTGAATTAGATTTATTTGACTTTGCCTTTTAGCTGATGTAACTTGCTTCATATTTCTGACTTACAGTTATTTATTTTATCTATTAACCAAATCTCAATCAAATGAAAAAATTTTGTTTAACAATTTCAATTGCTGTATTCCTATTATTCTTATTAAACGGATTACAGGCACAAACCACCACGACAAAACCTAATCAGGTTGAACTTATGAAGAAATTCATCGGCAATTGGAAAGCCGAGTTACCAAAAGACACTGTTTATTATGTGGACTATAAAGCCTTTGGTTCGGGATTCGAAGGCTATGATAGGACATTGGCAAAGGATAAAATGATTGGTGAAGAAAAGGAACTTTGGGGGTACGATAGCAAACTTGACAAATTTGTTGGGGCTGATTTTGTAAAAGGCAAGGATATTGAGATTTGGGTAATATGGTTCACATCAAATACTAAGTTTGAATCAGTCCACTTATCTGATATATCCAATCCTGATAAAGCATCCATTAGAGCAGAAGGAGAATTCAAATCACCAGATGCTTATTCAGCAAGCGAATTTATGAATGGGAAAGTTGTCCTGACATATAATTTTAAAAGAGTTAAATAAACAGTTTAATTATATCGATATGCCCCGAAAAATTATTTTGGGGCATATTGTTTTTTATAAAGTATTAATATACAGATAAATAACTACATTATTACCGCATCAGTGTTTTTTGGATGTAATAGTAATTAATTATGTGGTGAATTGAATACTGTCCATTTTATTTAAGACTCCATACTGCCTGCAACTTAACAAAGCACTATAAATATTTATAATCAGCACCAAATATTCCGACTTGGTACAATTTATTTGTTTAGTATCCCTTTTTGTCTTAACTTTTCTCCTGTAATTAACCTACAGGCATTTGAATCAGTTTTTTAACCAAAACCTAATTATATGAAGACATTTAGTTTAACTACAATTGCTGCTGTATATTTATTTTTGTGTACAAATGGAACTCAGGCACAAATTACTCAGACTCAACTTCCTAATCTCCCGATTGAATCCAAACTGGATTGGGCAACATGGCGAACAGATATCTACATCTGCACAGGTATTGCTTTTGCTAAAAGCATTGGACTGACAGCAAATGATTTTGCAGTTTTTGTCGGTAATAAGCATTCAATAACAAGTCCTGACGATACAACCATTTCCGCTGTTGTTAAGACATTAAATATGCTTTTTACAACTTATCCAAAAGGAAAATTTGAGTTATTGACAGAATCAAACTTGAGTGCAACCTTGAAATGGAACAGACCATATTCCGCATATTTTGAAAATGGACCTGTTTTTGGTGTTTCACTTGAAGAATTTGAAAGCGTTCTCTATGGTCATGCGATAATCATGACAAAGCGAATAGGTATTGACTTCAAATATGATATCAAAGGGGATACTATCTTTTGTACTCTAAAAAGATACCGATAAATAGTGATAAACAATAGAAAATTACAATGATTGATTTATTCCAATGATGGATATAATTGAATAAGAAAATGTGATGTCAAGAAAATCATTTGAATGTCCCAAACGTTTAAGAATTTGGGACATTTCTTGTTTTATATAGTATTAATATACAATTATTTAACCATCATCTTGCCGCATCAATGTTCGTCAGATGATGTAGTAATTAATTATGTGATGAATTGAATACTATTTATTTGAATCAAGAATCCATTACGCCTGCAACTTAACAAAGCACTATAAATATTTATAATCAGCACCAAATATTCCATTTTGGTACAATTTATTTGTTTAGTATCCCTTTTTGTCTTAACTTTTCTCATGTAATTAACCTACAGGTATTTGAAATCAGATTTTTAACCAAAACCTAATTATATGAAGACATTTTACATAGTCTCAGTGTTCGTTGTTTTCCTTTTACTAAGTTCATATGGATTACATGCACAAGCCACTCAATCACAACTTAAACCAGTATGCCTCGATAATACTGAACAATTTTCGATAACATCAAAATATGTTGCAGGTGAAAATTACATAGTTCAAGTAGGCTTACCTATCGGTTATGCTCCCTCTAAAAAATCTTATCCAGTTCTGTATGTGCTGGATGGAGATAAATCATTTGGCATGACCAAGGAAATTGCAGACTGGCTGATGTGGAGCAAAGAGATAAAGGACATCATTGTTGTTGGTATAAGTTATGGACAAGGAATGGATGCTTGGTGGCAAAAAAGAGCAAGAGATTATTCACATTGCGATGATACAATAAATTTTAAAGGGTGGTTTAAACAAACAGGTGGAGCCGAAAACTTTCTCAAATTTGTTAAAAACGAATTATTTCCTGTCATCAATAAAAACTACAAAACAAATCAGGATTCAACTGCTATAATGGGGATATCCCTTGGTGGGATGTTAAATACTTATGTTCTGTTTACACAACCTGACTTGTTTAAAGGATATATAATCATCGCACCTTGCTTAGTCTGGAATAATGAGAGCATACTAAAAATGGAGGTCGAGTATTTCAGTAATCACAAGGATTTGAATAAATTAGTTTACATGACTTACGGCTCACTGGATAGTAAAGAAATAATTATTAATTCTACAAACGAACTTGTGCAAACGATACAGAAACGTAATTATGAGGGGCTTAAATTTACTCCACGAATATTTGAAGGAGAGACTCACATTTCCGTTTTTTCCACCGCACTGACTAATGGATTGAAAACCATATTCAAACGTTAAGTGACTACTAAATGAATAAAATAATCAATTGAATTATAAGACAATTCAGTTGAGTTAATTCTTGTCGGATTGGATTAACAAACAGGCATTTTAAAGCAATTCACTTACGAAAACCCTAACCTATGAAAATGTTACGAAACGTATTGGTAATCATGACAGCAATGTGTCTGTCCTTAACATCCTGCCAGAACAAACAAATAAATGAAGAACTCGCAAAATATAAGGAATTAGACAGCAAAGAAGCCAGCAACATTGAAACTGTAAAGCAATTTTATATGCACTTGGACAAATTTCTTGACGAACAAGAACGGAATGCTTTTACTAACATGTGGTCTTCTGGTAGTAAAAGATTTGGTGGAAGTTCAGATGAATCTATGTCAATGGAAGAAATGACTCCATTTTTAAAATCTTGGTATACCGCTTTCCCAGATTTGAAACATCAGATTTTAAACATAATCGCTAAAAATGATTATGTTGTTGTCCAAGTAAAATACTCTGGCACACAGATGAATGAATTCATGAGAATACCTGCAACAAAGAAAAAAATTGAATGTAAAGGCGTACACATTTTTAAATTAGATGCGGGAAAAATTGCTGAATTGCATTTTATGGATGATGATTTTTCAATGTTTCAACAACTTGGACATGAATTAAAATAAGTGCATGTCATCAGGATATTTTCCATTTTGGTAAGATTTATTTGACTTGCATCCTTTCTTGTCGTAACTTTCATCATATAATTGACTTACAGGTTATTTAAAACAAAAATTATGAGAAAGAAAAAAACTATTTGTTTGACATTAGTGCTTTTATTATTTGTTTCGTGTTCAAAGAAAGAAATAAAAGTTGCATGTGTCGGTGATAGTATTACCGAAGGATATGGTTTAGCATCTGAAAGCAATGCGGCTTATCCAGTCATACTTGAAAGCATTTTAGGGGCAAACTATTCAGTCATAAACTGTGGGCGTAGTAGTACAACGGTACAAAAAAAAGGTGATGTACCTTATTGGAATTGCAATCAGTTTTCGAACGTATTTGCTTTAAATCCTGATATTATCGTAATAAAATTAGGGCATAACGACCTTAGACAAAGAATGGACGGTATTAAAGGAAGTAATTGGAACGCTGAGAACTTCAGTAAAGATTATCAAGCCATGATAGATACTTTCAAGACAATTCCAAATAAACCGAAAATTTTTATTTGCTTACCCATTCCGATTTATAAAAATAATTGGAACTTTAATGGCGACTCGGCTATGCGTGTATCAAACATAATACCAGCAATTAAGAATATAGCCAAAGCAAACAATCTTCCAGTTATCGATTTATATACTAAGTTGAGCAACCAGCCTGAAAATTTCTCTGATGGAATTCATCCAAATGAGAAAGGGGCAAGGATTATGGCGGATTTTATAGCCAAAGCGATAAAAGGCAATAAATAAGCCAAATCCAATCTTATGAAAAAATCCTTATTAATTCTGGTGATTGCTGGATTTCTGGCAATTGGTTTATCAGAAATTCAGGCACAGACATCACAAATAGAATCCCCCAAAGCAGGGTCTGAATATAATGTCTTGGATGCTTTTTCTGGAATCTGGACAATTCAAGGAGAAGCACGAGATAGTCTATCTGCACCCTACTATCATGTGGTTTGGACTCTTAAAGGTCAGAGAATTTTAAATGGCTACGCACACGAAATATTTCATCAATGGAAAACAAAAGACTATACTCAAAGTGGAGTTGAAATAACAGGTTATGACCCCAATAAGAAAGTCTGCCTAACTCATATTTTGTATGATGATGGAAGTTGGTTAAACTCTATGTCTGTATATACGGGTAAGCGGACTTGCATTGAGAACGGAACTACTTATTTCCCAAATGGGAAATCTGACATTTGGCGATGCGCATGGAATTTCAGTGATGATTGGATGTCCCTTACTGTTAAATGTGAGAGTTTGAAAGATGCAACTTGGTGGACGACATTTGAATTTAAAGGAACTAAGGACAACAAAAAGTAATTTACCAACTGTAATATATTATTATAGTGCTTTAAATACTTATTTTTCAACAGAATCAATTTCATTTTAAAAAGATTTATTTGACTTTGCCTTTTGGCTGGTGTAACTTGCTTCATATTTCTGACTTACAGTTATTTATTTAATCCATTTAATACCCAATCAAATGAAAACATTTTGTTTAACTACAATGATTGCTGTATTCCTTTTAATCTGTTCAAATGGAATACAGGCACAAACCACACAAACTAAACTTGACCAAGTTGAGTTGTTTAAGCAGCTTTTAGGCACTTGGAAAGCTGAAGTCGCTAAAGACACATCTTATGTTCATGAATATACATCTTTTGGAAATGCGATTGAAGGTAATATTAAGATTGTCACCAAAGGCAAAGTGCTTTATTCAGTGAAGCAACTATGGGGTTATGATAAAAAAAATGATAAAATTCTTGGTGTAGAACTTTCGAACTCTTCTCCAGAAATTAGTCTTTATTCACTGTGGTTCACATCGAAAAATATATGCGAAGGAGTTGTAATTCAGGATATCACCCATCCAGAAAATACTACCACAAAAATGAAAATGGAATTCAAATCACCCGATTTGGCAATACTAACTTTCATGGAAAATGACAAGGTAGTCGTTACACGTACATATACACGTGTAAAAAAGTAATTTGCATTAACAAAGGGAATTCTGATATTTTAGTTTTATCAATTAACTAATACCTAATCAAATGAAAACATTTTGTTTAACTACAATGATTGTCGTATTCCTGTTGATAAGCAGCAATACGACTCAGTCACAAACCATGCAACCAAAACTCAATCAGGCTGAGTTGATGAAGCAGTTCATAGGTTCTTGGAAAGTCGATATGGGAAAAGATACCGTTCTCTTTTGGGATGCAAAATCTTTCGGAACTGGCTTAGAATGTTACTACAAGACCGTAAGTAAAGGGAAAACACTTATGGAAGCAAAGCAACTTTTCGGGTATGAGAAAAAAGCTGACAAATATGTTGCTGCTAATCTCGTAAAAGGAATGGATATTGAGATATGGGCATTATGGTTTACCTCAAATAGTAAATATGTAATTACTTTTTATAGTGACATTTCCAATCCTGACAAGTCATCATTTAAGATGGATGGAGAGTTTAAATCATCAAATGTTTATACTGAAACTTATATTATGAATGGCAAACCTGTGATGACATACACATATACGAGAGTAAAATAGAGATTCATAATTCAAATCTATCCATATGAAAACAAACATCTTCATTGCTACTCTGCTTCTATGCATTTTCGGATGCACTTCGAAGCAAAACGAACAATTGACGCAGCAGCAAAAAGACCAAATCAAAAAAGAAATCACCATCATCGGTGACAGTATTATTGCCAGAGCCGAAAGGCTTGATAGTAAATGGTTGGATTATTATATGGATTCTCCCGAATGGGGAATGGTAAATAATGATGGTACAAGATGGGATTATCAATACACTAAGAAAGTTCAGCAAGATTTCTTCAATGTTATGGCATCGTGGAAATGGACAACAACTCATCAAGACTTTAAATTCCTGACCAATGACATAGTAATTTACGCTTTGGATGGAAAGGATGAGACCGTCATGAAAACTGGAGACAAGAGTACTATTGACCCACATACCTATACTATGATTTTCAAGAAGATTGAAGGGCAATGGAAAGTAATTTACAGCCATGATTCAGGAATTCCAGTAACACAGAAGGCTGATAAGAAATAAATTCTTTACCACAGGATTCCTTCTGCATTTGATAGCACCAATTGAATGCCCCAAGATATAGGATTTTGGGGCATTATGATTGTTATAGTATATTATTATACAGATATTTAACTATCATTTTACCTCATCTATGTTCATCTGATGTTGCAGTAATTTATTATGTGGTGTAATAAAGGATTAATTGACTTGTATTTGATAATTGCGTAAATTAGTTAATGTTTCTGATTTACAGTTAATTATTAAATTTTTAATCAATTCAAATGAAAAGAACTTTTTATTTATCGCTGTTTGCAGTGATTATAATTACAGGATGTCAATCCAAAGAGAACTATAATTCACCTGATGTAGAGGCTATCCGCAATATCGAGAACCAGTTTGCAGAAGCCGTTAGGACTAAAGACTTAAATAAAGTGCTGAATATCTATGCAAATGATGCTGTTGAAATGCCACCTAATGAACCAATTGCAATCGGTAAAGATGCAATTAAAAAGGGATGGGAAGAATGGTTCTCCGACACAACTTATCTGCATAACGAAATAACCAGTAAAATAGATACAATCGTTGTTTCAGTCTCTGGTAATCTTGGGTATGTAAGAGAAACAAATCATTACAAGGTTAAAACACCAAAAGGTATCGTTGAATTTGATGACAAGTGCATTTATATTTATAATAAAATGAAAGAGCGTTGGAAATGCACTGTAGGTATTTGGAATTTAGATAAACAACCAAGTAAAACAAACTGAGGTGGGGATTCAATTTTGTTAAAGCAGCATATAAAAATCAGTCTTTGTTATGAATGATTATTAGCACACCATTCTTCTGAACTAATCACTTCCGCCTGCCGTGGGAAAATTTTGGTTATAAGTACACGATGAACTTCCTCGTCCACATCTGCACAACAATCAGAAAGAACAGTTATTGCATAATCCTTGTCTGCTGCTTCACGTAAGGTAGATAAAACAACTCCGCTTGTTGCAATACCAGAAAGTACAAGATGTTTTATTTCAAGCGACCTTAGCACCACTTCCAAATCACTACCAGTAAACGCACTAACTCTTTTTTTGATTATAATAACATCGCCTTGCTCAGGTGCAATGGAAGCATGGACTTTAACTGCCTCTTCCGTATCAAAGTTCTGAGTTCCATTCTTCAACACTGAAAAAGATTTATTATTCGGACTAACTTCAGGGTATCCTTTTCTGAATCCAACAATTACATATATAACAGGCATTTTACTGTTACGAGCCGTTTGAATGGCTTTAGTAATAGAATTAATGAGGGGCGTACTATCCTTTAATCTGTTTACAGTAACTCCCTGAACATCCATTACTAAGAGTGCTGTGTTTTGTTGGTTCTTATTTTGTTCCATTATTCTTTTGTTTTTTTGAAAATTCGTTGCTTGAAAATACACTTATAGAAACTATTCCGATGAAAAAGACTGATAATAAAATTTTGTCATTTGAAGAGACTTCGCTTACTCTAAATAGAATATAGCCGATTAATAAATTAAAACATGCCCATAATGTATTAACCACTGGTGAAGAAAGTCCCTTGCCTCGTGGCTTTGAAAACGGAGTTGGGAATTTATCTCCTGAAATCCCATGTATAAAATGAGGAACTGCGTTTGTTAAAATGACCCCTGAAAAAAATGCAGCAAGATAATTATACCAATGTATCGTTTCCATTTTTAAAGGATTTTGGTTAAAGTGTTTTTTAATTTAAAAAATGTGCGTGTTACTTTTTAATGTGTGAAAATATAATAAAGTAATTATGCAATTCTGTTCTGATAAATGATTTTTTTACATTTTGATTATTGATTTGTACTAACTGTTGTATCTCCCAATTCTATAAGTTTTATTTTATCTTTTTCTTTCAAAATATCTTTCCTTAAAAAAGGCAAAAATGAAACAGCAATTACCACGGCTGCAATTCCTTCGGCTATAATAGTATTTGGCGCACCAATATATTGCGATACTGTTCCAATAAGTAATCCCCCTAAAGGCTGCATTCCAGCAATTGCCATCAAAAGATAACTGAGAACCCTTCCCCTCATTTCGGCTGATGCATTGGTTTGAACTATAGTGTTGCCTATTGTGTTTTGTGACATCATGCCAAAACCTGCCAGCACGGCAAAAAACAAGGCAATCGGAAGATTAGTTATGTGTGAAAATAAAACCAGTGCTCCGCCAAAAATCAATAAATTTGTAAATAAAACCCTTTTAAAATTAACACCTGCCTTTAATGAGGCTAAGAAAAATGCTCCACCCACTGCTCCAAGTCCGATAGCACTGTTGAGGTAACCAAAAATAGAGGCGTCTCCTTTAAATACATCCATGGCAAAGACAGGAAGTAACGTGTTAAAAGGTATCACCAATAAGTTGACACATGCAATGAATAGTATTACAAAACCAATGGACGGAGTAACCTTTAAATATTTCCATCCCTCTTTGAATTCCCGAAATACTTTTTGAGTATGTGGTTGCTGAATAAATTTCGGGAATCTCATGAATAATAAAGATACAATGACTGCCATAAAACTTAAAGCGTTAATTAGAAAGCAAGTTCCTGCTCCAAGTTTTTCTAATACGATTCCAGAAATTGCTGGACCAATCATCCGTGCCAAATTTGCCATGGATGAATTGAGCGCAATAGCATTAGGCAAATCTTCTTTATTACCTACTATCTCATTCACCATAGATTGCCTTGCAGGTGAATCAAAAGCATTGATTATACCCAGCAAAACGCTGAGTGCAAAGATTTCCGCTATTGTGTATTGAGCAAACATAACCAATGCCATTAATAATGTGGCTTGAATCAGGGAGGCTACTTGTGTGGTAAGCAATACACGATAGCGATTATATCTATCAGATATTACTCCACCCAGAGGAGAAAATAAAAAGGTAGGAAATTGAAGTGCAAATACAGCCAAACCCAACATAAAGGCAGAATGTGTTTGCACATATATCAGCCAGTAAACTGCTGTGCGTTGCATCCATGTTCCAATGAGCGATAGGGATTGCCCGAAAAAAAACAATCTGTAATTACGGCTTCGAAATGCTCTAAATGTATTGATGTTCATTTATTTTAAATCAGCCAGTTTTACCAGTACCTTAATTGCATTTACCAATAATTCTTTTTCCTTTTGTGTAGTCTTTTCAAGGATTGATTGAGTCAGCCATTCCTGCTTTTCTAATCTTCTTTTTTCAACATTTTTTTCCCCAGTTGCGGTAATGGTTATTATCACTTTTCTTTTATCTGTCTTGGAAGGAGTTTTTTTAATAAAACCATGTTCGAGAAGTTTATTGATAATTTGTGACATAGATTGAGCAGTCACTTTTTCCATTTCAGCCAATTCCGATGGAAGTATTTCTGAATATTGATATATTGAAGCAAGCGTAGACCTTTCTGTTAAAGAAAGCAGTTCATCATTCTTTGTTTGGTTCTTCAATATTTTTAGGAGACGGGAAATCACTCTACGCAGATTTTCAGCAATTTCATTAACGTTAATGTCTTTCATATGAATGTTTTATAAAATTATAGTAAGTTTACTTTATAAAGTAACTATATTATTTTCAATTATTCAAATAATATTGGCTTTGTTTCATTCGGAATTTGCAAACGCACAATCACTATATATAAAAATCGAATTATATAATGATGTAATATATTAATATACAGATACATGTAAATTGTTTTACCACATCAATTTACGTCCGATGATGTACTTGTAGGCGGTGTGAACTAATATTTGCCTCATTAACATTCATTAGATATTATTATGATATAAAATATTGTAACACAACTATGTATTAAAATATTGAATTATAATAATTTACAATATTTAAATAATTCTGTCTTAAGGGATTTTTATAATTTCAGAATTTTTTTGTAAAATTTCTAAGACTTTATATTTTCTGAGGACTTTGTCATCCATAGGAATTACAAATTTTTCAAGAAATTTTTAAGGTTTTGCATAAAGAGGCACTCGATTTGTCATTCAGATTATAAAATTTTATAATTTTTTATAGTCCGACCTTTTTATATCTATAAATATATATTCTGGATTTCAATCCTACTCATGCCCCACCCCTGTTAGCCGTTAAGCATTGAGGGGGGAGGGGGATATTATGCTTGGATACCCCCCACCTTTTTGCATGTACAATAGTATTTATAGATAGAGATTGTACGAATACTATGAAACTACAAGATCGATACCCATATGACTCAGCCATTGTTGATTTAAATAACCTCTATATTGTTGATTATAAGGGTGATTTCTATATAAACTCACCATGTATCATGGTTACTGACAAGACCATAAGTACAGGAAGAACTTACTTGCTCGTTAATAATCCTACTGGAGCAGGTGTCAATATGACTGATGTTAGACTTATCGATGTTTACTTTGATGAAGGGGTCATTAATCTCATTGTACAGGAGATCATCTCTCAGAAGACATTCGGGATAAACCAATACATTGAATGTCCGCAAAACCTCTGCAAATGGATTCTAATTGATTTTTGATTTCTTCATTGAAGACGTAAGCACAAAAATAATTAAAACTTATTGTGGTAAGTGTGATGACATTAAGATGAAACTTGTTACTCAAAGATACTGCAAGAATAGTACTGATGATCTATTAGATTTTGAATTTTGATACTAAATCAATGTCCAAGTATTAATCTTTAAAGGCTCATTTTACGGATATGTTTTACTTTTGCCACTATTATTAAGCCTAAGTAAGAAAGAAAAAGATAGATTCGAAATTTCAGAGATGTTCATGGCGAAAGCTGATAAGAATAGATGTTTTTTCGGTTGTATTAAAAGACTAAAGGATGAAAATGGTAATCCATTTGTTTTTTGTAGGATTAAAATGAAAGATGGTTTGCTATGTGCCAGTGCAAATGATCAAAAAATCCTTGATAAGAATCTTGACGAGATGTGTGTAATGATAATGATAAAGGATTACATACCGATGCTGGCGTCACAGCCATTATCTTCAACAACCCCTTTTTCCTCAACTAAGCGTACTTTATTAAGAACTCCTGATTTTTTAAAGCGGCTCAGACCGTCTTAAAATAGGGTCAATGTAAATAAGACCACATGTTAGGCAGAAACTCAGGATTAAGAGGTATTTTCAACTTGTAATTGAAAAACATTTTGTCCTAACTATGTCTTTTCGATGCGTCAATAATGAATATTACAAATTTATCTTACTTTTTTGGTAATTAAGTTTCTACCTCATTAGGTGGTGACTTTATCTTTCAAATCCTTTAATTCAGGAGTATCCATAATATCTTCTGAACCTTCTCCTTTATTGGTTGAACTTCACCTTGATTAACTATTTCTGATTTTAACAAATTATATTCATCCTTATTAATTTTTCTGGGTGAGGCACAAACATCTTCTTTTGAAACTTTCACTGGTTCTTTCTCTGTTTCCAATTCTTTTAAAGGTTGCACTTTCCACTGACTAATAATCTGTGATTTTAATAGGTCATGGTATTCTGCATCGCTTAATATACCCAACTTATGCAAATTGATTAATTCCTTAATTTTTGATGATGCTAATATTGAATCGTTCTTCATAATAATAAGATATTAACGATACAATTTTTGATGCTGTTGTTTAACAACAAATTAATAATTTATAGCAATTTAAAATAAAAACTTCATTAATACCTTACTTTCAGCATTAAAATTTAATGTTTCTTACAAAAACTTACATATTTGTTTAGTAAGACTTCAAAGAAATAATTAACTTTTTTCATGGTTAAGTAACATAATGTCATTCGTTAGAATGGCAGGTTTTAATAAAAGTTAATTTTTTTCAATGATGGAGTATTAATAATCAGGTCGGAGTGTTTTTCAGGCTGCGTTTAACCCTGTCGATGGGTTATAGAATGTATCGCCTCGCTATTCAAATAATCCTTACCTAAAAACTTAAAAGAAAGGCGACATTTGTTTGAAATGTGAAAGTCAATTTTTGCAATACAATCCTGATGGGCAGGCAATAATAAATAGTGTCGCCTTATGGTACTTTTATAAAATCTTCTTTTCTTTAAAAAGCAGTTCCTCGATTCATCAAATAAACTTGCAATTTGTGAAACGAGGAACTGAACAAAACCTAAACTGTAAAAGCCAAGTATATTGAACATATTTAGCCTGTCAGATTACAATTAACATACATGACTAAACATCAAATACTTAGCTTCAGCTATGGGTGGTTAAAATAATCCGACCAATTATGGTCAAGGTCATTGGCTTTTGCAATTATTAAACTGTTTAAGAGATAAAGTGTTAAAAAGCACGAATTGCCCGCACAAAATGTCCGTAGTTCTTATAAACGCTATTGGATTGGTTACCACCTGTAAAGTCCTGAGACCATGCCCGGTTATTATCGAACTGCGTAGAACTCCAATACCAAACTTCGCTACCAACAGAAAAATCACCCAACCCCTGTGATGCTAAGTTATTGTACATTGCACTCAATTCATCTTTTGATGGTAAATACCAATCACTATACCCATCTAAATTTAAATTAGAGCATATTTTTGCTGCAATTCCTGCAGTAGAGCACCCTTTTATGATATCTAATGTATTTTGATGCCCATTACCATTTGCCACTGATATATGAGTTCCAGCACAACCCCACGGTGCATTAATGCTTTGGTCGATTGGCGCACATACTAATCCATGTTTTCCTGTTGCATCGATATAAAATATGAAACCTCCATATTCAATGCCACCTATCACATGAACTGCTTTGAAAGTAACATCATTACCATAAGTTGTCCCAAGTGAATTTGTTGCTACTATTCTATAATGGTAAGTTTTACCTTCAACTAAGCCTGTTATACTTGCACTTACATTCGTATTTGTATTTCCCGTAACTGGACTTAGGGTAGCAGTGATTGAATTGGCAGTATCTATTACATCTATGCCATATTGAAATGTAATTGTAGACTCAAGATAATTTGCATTTATTGTTCCGTTTAATTGTGCTTCGAAAGGTGAGATGTTTGTTGCAGCGAGAGTTGTAACTATTGGAACTTGCCCTAATGTTGTGAAAGTTAAATCATTCCCATATGATGTTCCAAGTGAATTCTCAGTTTTTATTCTATAATGATAGGTTTTACCTGCTGTTAAAGCTGTAACATTTGCACTTACAGTAATATTTGTAAAACCTGTTACAGGACTTTGAGAGGCTGTTATAGTACTACCATAACTTGTGGTTGTTCCATATTCAAAGGTTGCAATAGTAGATAAATAGTTAGCATTTACTGAACCATTCAATGTAGAACTTGTTGCATTAATATTTGTTGCGGCAAAGGTTATAACTGTTGGAACTTGACCTAAGGTAGTAAATACAATATCATCGCTATGAGTTGTTCCAAGAGAATTTACTGCTGTAATTCTGTAATGATAAATTGTACCTGCCAATAATCCCGTAATATCAGCACTCACACTTGTACTTGTATCTCCTGTAATAGGACTTTGAGTGGCTGTAATTGAACTACCATAATCTGTAGTTGTCCCGTATTCAAATGTTACATCTGTAGATAAATAGTTGGCATTTACAGAACCATTTAAGGTGGCACTTGTTACGTTAAGATTTGTTGCCGTAGCAGCCATTGGGGTTGGTGATTGCCCTTTAGTTGTAAAGGATATAGCCACTCCATATCCTGTCCCAGCCTTATTCGTGGCATATGCACGAACGTAATAAGCTGTTACAACCTTTAAACCTGTTAGATTGCTTGAAAAACTACCTGCACCTACGCCATCAGATGTTTTACTATCGGTTATAGAAGGGGAAGTACCGCTACTCCAACATACACCACGACTTATTACTGCAGAACTACCTTCATCGATTATACTTCCACTACATGTTGCAGTGGTTGCAGTTATATTTGTGATGAAGGATGTTTCAATAACTGGAACTTTTTCTTTCTTACATCCAGTTAAAATAGTTACTACTATTAGAACCATAATTGTCAGATAACAGGTAATTATTTTATTCATAATTATGTAATTCACTGATAGTGTCAAATATACAATTTATTTTAATATTCCCTTTTTATCACGAGTTTAAGGTAAGAGATTTATATAAATTTGGTTTCTGACTTCATATCTGTTTATAGAAAATATGTTAAAAGAAGAGGCGGTACAATTGATGTCTCGCTGCTTTCCCTCGTGCATAGGAATTTGAGTACCGCCTCTGGTTCACCAGACCTGTATTGTTAAAAAAGGCGACACTTTGATATTAATTTCAATGTCTGATGCTATCTGATAAAAAAAGTGCTGGTGTCGCCTTCTATA
>PLML01000150.1 GCA_003141525.1 Bacteroidales bacterium | reverse complement strand
TATTTAAGTGGACACTAATGAATCTAAATATAAAATAATATTTTTCAACAAGATATCTGTCATGCCCAACCAGGATTCTATTCGTGAATAAAATTATTCTTGTAGACGAATAAATTGCAAACAATGGTACTTCAGTTGAGTGAGGAAGCCTTAACCGGCGAAGCCATTAAGTATCATTGCAAAAACTATTTATTTGTCTTAGTAAATAAAATAAGGTCACCGTTTATTTGAATAATGGAGAATATCACTCATACCTTAATGCCTTCACAGGATTAAGACGAGATGCTTTATAAGAATGGAAATATACTGTGAAAAGAACAACAACTACTGCAACGGAAAAAGCTATCACAAATATCCACCAGTTAATACTTTCTTTATATGCAAAGTTTTTAAGCCACTTTGTCATAAAATAAACAGTTATCGGAATTGAAATCAATTCAGCTACTGATACAAGAATAAAGTTCTCAATCAAAAAGGAGTAAACAATTGATTGTTCTGAACTGCCAAATACTTTTTTTATACCAATTTCTTTAGTTCTTGTTTTAGCTACGAATAGTGTCAGACCAAATAAACCAAACGCAGCAATTACCAGGGTAAAAAGTGCAAAAATGGAAACAATGGTGGTCAGGTTCTTCTCTGAAGAATAGAGATCTTTAATAAGATCCTCTATTGTTGAATAATGAAACGGTCTGTCAGGAGCAGCCTTTTTCCATTCTGATTCAAGCAACGGAAGTATACTCTTCAGGGTTCCCTGTTTATAATGTACGGCAACCTGATCTATATATTTATCTGTCATACATATTTCAAGAGGAGGAATATCTGAATGAATAGAATGAAGGTTAAAGTCTTTTACGATGCCTATAATTGTATGTTCTTCGATCATTTTTCCAAGTGGATCGGTTATTCCCAGCCTTTTTACAGCTGTCTCATTCAGAATGCAAGATTTTGTAAGGTCGCTTCCAAAGTCTTCCGAGAAATCCCGTCCCTCCAGAAGAGTAATCCCCATTGTTCTAAGGAAATTATAGTCAACATCAAGCCCTTCCACCTGTACTTTCACTTCCTTGTTCTGGAAGTTTGGATACATGATAGACATTGATCCCTGCATGGGAAGTCCTTCCATTGCTCCAGCGGCCATAATAACATTCGGATTCGATTTTATACTATTGATATAGGCCGAGTATCCTCTGAAATCACGTCCGAGATCTATTAAAAGAATGTTGCTGTTGTAATACCCCGGATCTTTTTTAAGAGCATATCTATACTGGGAGCGAATAACCAGAGTGCTGGCCACAAAAGAGCAGAAAATGACTAACTGAATTACAATGAGAGATGAGCGGAAAAAGAGTTTTCTCTTTCCGGAATGAGTTGTATTTTTCAGGATATCAAGAACTTTTAACCTGGAAAGATAGGTTGATGTATAGATGCCTGATGCAACTCCGATAAATATTGTCAAAACAAGATAAACAGGAATATAAATAGCAATATTTGAGCTTATAATATGCAATTGTGTCTGGAAAAGCTTACCTGCATAAGGCAGGGACAGCCACATAAGTAGCAATGCAACAGGCAATATAATAAGTGCCAGAAGGATTGATTCGCTAAACAACTGGTTTTTTATACTGTTGTTCCCGGCACCGTAAGTTTTTCGTACTCCAATTTCTTTTGCCCTGGCAGATGAAACAGCAGTAGACAGAATAATATAGTTTACAGCTGCGACAAGTATTATCAGAAGTGCTATGGCAGAAAAAAGCCTGATGTTATTAATATTGCCCTGCATTCCGGAGTTCATTACATTCTCAGAATGTAAATAAACATCTGATAAGTTCTGAAGCGAGTATTGAAAAATCGGTTTTTCGCTTATGTTTTTTGTTTCAAATGCCCTGAACTGATTCTCAAGAGAACTAATATCGCAATCTTTTGAAAGCTTAACCCATGTAAACCAGAAGTTCATGGTCCAGTCCTTATCGGCATTGGCTATTTTGAAAGTTTTATTAATTGGCGCAAGAGACCACCTGCTGTTCAAAAAGCACTGTGCTCTGAAGGTGGAGTTCTCAGGGATATTTTTAAAAACCCCTTTTACGACAAAAACATGTTCTTCATTATCCACTAAACCCATTATTTCTTTCCCTATTGGATTCTGATCCATAAAAAGTTTTAATGCCAGGTCTTGCGAAAGGACAATCGAGTTTTGTTCATCCAAAAGATTTTGAGGTGATGAACCCATAATCAATGGAAGAGTGAAAATGTCAAAAACATCTGAATCTGTTGCAATGGCATCTGGAACACTAATATATTCGTCTTTAATTTTTAAACGGAATCCTCTCAGCGGTCTTTCCCTGATGGCCTTTTCTATTTGAGGTAATTGCTCTTTTAATGCCGATGGAAGGACGTAAGGAGTACCAGACATTGTTTTTTTAAAATCAACATAGTAATTGAGTACCCTGAAAACCTGTTTTCTGTTTTTATGACAATGGTTGTAACTTAACTCATTAATTACAAATAGTAAAATAATGAATGAAGCAGCCAATGCTATTGAAAGGCCTAAAGCATTGATGGCAGCAAATACTTTGTTTTGCTTAAGAAAACGTAAAGCTGATTTAAGATAATTTTTAAACATTGTATTTGGATTGAATAAAAAAAATTAAGCTGAATATGATAGTTTAAATGGCAATCTTTCTATTATTCTTATGATTGATACCAAATTTACAACGAATTGTTTAGTTAAGCAACTAAATATCTAATTTAATATAGTAAGATTATAAAATAGTAATCAAGGAGTAGGAAATCTCCTGATTTAATTGTGGTTGCAAATATTTAATCAGAGTCATATGCAGAGTCGGCTTGCTTACAACGGCCAAGTGCTTTGGTTAATTGCTATCAGTGTCAGGGCAGGCATATGTTTTTTCTAAGTCCCGGTTGATGGGCAGGATTTGTCACGTCACGATAAAATTGTCAAGATGGCGAGCAAAAAAGACACCAGCAGCGGATCGGCCGGCGAAGTCAACCGAGTCCCGCCTTGCGGGACGAGCTCAGCGAAGCCACTTAAGCAAACCGTCCGAGTTGGTGGTAGCTTTTATTTTAAATCCAATGTTAATTTAAGATGACCTCCAAGTCCGTCTGTGATTATTCTCATCAATGTCGAGAGTCTGATATCACTCGCATCATTTTCGACCCTTGATATATAATTTTTAGTAGTCCCAACTTTTAGTGCAAGTTCTTCTTGGGTAAGATGTCTCTTTTTACGGGCTTCCTGAATCAGAACTCCAAGTTTGAATGATTCAAATTCTTGTTCGTATTTTTCTCTTGTCTGGGTTCCGATTTTTCCATATTTCTCATTAAGGTGATCGTCCCAGGAAGTAAGATTTTTATTCTTTTGATTTTTCATAATAGTACTCTTTTTTTTGTTTTACTGCCTTTGCAATCTTTTTTGGTGAAGTTTTGTCACTTTTTTTCTGAAATCCACCAAGTAGAATTACCAAGTTACCTTCATCAAAGAAGCAGAATACTCTGAAAATATTACTACTAACTTTGATTCTCATTTCATATAGCCCGTCTGTACCTTCAAGATGTTTAAGAAATTTTTCAGGTACAATTCGTAGTGTCCTCGCTAAACCAATAACAAAATCAACTTTGCCTTGAACCTTTAAACTCTGTGAATTGTAGAAATCCCAGAAGTAATTTTTAAAAACGAATGTGTCTCGTAAAAATCGTTCAGTCACAAATTATCATTTTGGTCATTAGCTGCAAAGTTACCTAATTAGACAACATTATCCAAAT
>PLML01000058.1 GCA_003141525.1 Bacteroidales bacterium | reverse complement strand
TACCATGCCTGTATCCTGTACATTTCACCGGGGGTTATTCATGTTTAGCCACATTCGTGGCTATGATAATTCAAAATAATCCTTCCCCCTTACACATAGGAAATCATTAAACATTTAAAACTTTTTAATATGGATTATACGATATTAGTATTATTATATTATATTTGTACACTTTTTTATTATTCGTAATCTATATGGAAAAACAATCTGAGAAATTTGAAGCCATAGCTGGTGCCGCAAAATCGCTCTTCTGGAAGCATGGGATAAGAAGGGTAACAATAGAAGAGATCTGCCAGGTTGCCGGTGTGAGCAAGATGACATGCTACAAGTACTTCAGCAATAAAACAGCCATTGCGAAGTATCTTATAGAAGAGCTGTTCGAATCAGGTGTTAAAAGTTATAAAGAAATATATAACAGTGATATTACCTATGAAGAAAAGGTTAAAAAACTTATTGATCTTAAAATGAGCAATGCTCACGAAATGAGCCAGGAGCTATTGGATGATATTTATAAATACCAGGATGAAGAATTATCCGAAACAATCGAAGACATTAAAAAGAGGATGATCGGGATTTATCTTGACGATATCCGCGAGGCACAGAAAGAAGGGGAAATACGTACTGATATTAAACCTGAGTTTATGCTCTATTTTTTAAACAATTTAACGGAAATGCTTACCGATCAGAGATTGGTTGGACTTTATCCGAATCCTGAACAAATGATCATAGAAGTAATGAGCTTCTTTTTCTATGGTATTATGCCCCGAAGGAATGGAAAATAATAAATGAAGAATCTGAAATTAAATATAAGCTTCTTTCTTTCCCTGATGCTGCCCCTACTTCATGCACAGGATAGTACTTTTTTAAAATTGAAGGGACAGATTGATGCATATTCGGGATTAAACTTCTCCAATCCTCTGCAATGGCAGACAGGGGCAAGATTTATACCTTCAGTTTCTTTTGGAAAACAGTGGAAGAATAATCTGAAATTTGACTCTGAGATATCTTTTAACAGCAACCTGGATTATCAGTTTACTGATTGGAAAAACATTGGGTCAGATTATGGAATAAAACCCTATCGGCTTTGGCTTCGACTCAGTACTAAACGATTTGAGATCAGGGCCGGTCTTCAGAAAATTAATTTTGGCTCTGCAAGTATGCTCCGTCCTCTGATGTGGTTCGATCAGATTGACCCTCGCGATCCCCTCCAGCTCACTCCTGGTGTATATGGGCTGCTTGGCAGATACTACTTCCAGAATAATGCAAATGCATGGTTATGGGTTCTCTGGGGTAATGATAAAACCATAGGCTGGGAAACCGTTCCGACAGTCAGAAAAATTCCGGAATTCGGAGGGCGGATGCAATTCCCCGTATCTAAAGGCGAAGTTGCTGTTTCATACCATCACCGTACAGCCGATTTAACGGGAGTATTGAATCCGGCTGAGATCCATGGAGCCACAACTTATCCGGAAGACAGGATCGGCCTGGATGGAAAATGGGATCTTGGTCCGGGCGTATGGGCAGAGTATTCCCTCACTCACAGTACCCTCGATTCTGCCTATTTTCAGCCATGGACAAAACTATTTACCCTCGGGATCGACTATACCTTCAGTCTTGGAAACGGATTATACGCCGCATCGGAATTTTTCAGATACAGCACTGCCGGAGAGATATTTGATGCCGGTTTGAACAAGACATTCTCGTCACTTACAGTAAATTACCCTGTGGGCATTAACAAAATCGGAACCATTATTTACTACGACTGGATCGATAGATCATGGTACCGGTTTATTAACCTCCAAAGACAAAGTGATAACTGGACTTACTATCTTTTCCTCTTCTGGAATCCCGCGAAATTTGCAATCTATAACAACATATCCGGAAATAATATGTTTTCCGGAAAAGGAATACAGTTTATGGCAGTTTTTAATTTTTGAATAAATATCATGGAAAATTCAACACTCATTTCAATTGAAGCCCTCAAAAAGCATTTCCTCACCCCGGGCGGCAGATTCACAGCTCTTAATGGCATTGATCTCACTATAGGGAAAGCCGAGTTTACCGGTGTTGTAGGTCCCAGTGGCAGTGGGAAAACTACATTGCTGAATATTATTGGCTCTCTCGATTCTCCCTCGGAAGGCGAGGTAGTGGTACTCGGTCAGTCGATAGCCGACCTGAATCCAAAACAGGCCGCCCTGCTGCGAAGATCGCACCTTGGGTTTATTTTTCAAAGTTATAACCTTCTTCCTGTTTATACTGTTTTCGAGAATGTGGAATTTCCCCTGCTCCTGCTCCAGCTTGATGACAGTAAGCGCAGGAAAATGGTGATGGATTCGCTTGAATGGCTTGGTCTTACTGATAAGGCAAAATCAAAGCCTGCGCAGCTTTCGGGTGGCGAATGCCAGAGAGTGGCCATAGCGCGTGCAATGGTGAAAAAACCCGAAATAGTTCTGGCTGATGAGCCAACTGCAAACCTCGATGCTGCCAATTCTCATCATATTCTCAAAACCATGGTTCAATTGAATAAGGAATTGAAAACTACTTTCATCTTCGCTACACACGATGATAAAGTAATAGGTTATCTCAGGAGAAAAATTTCTCTGGTCGATGGAAAGGTTTTAAATGATGAAATCACAAACAACTAAAATCCTGAAAGAATGAAATTGCTTTTCAAGCTCGCAGCAAAAAATCTTATTGGGACAGGTATGAGAACCTGGCTAAATGTGATTGTGCTCTCTTTCTCATTCCTGATTATAATCTGGCATAAAGGTTTGCTGGACGGATGGGACAGACAGGCAAAAAACGAGACAATCAGATGGGAAACAGGCGGCGGTCAGTACTGGCAGTCCAGCTACGATCCTTACGATCTCTTCTCTCTGACAGAAGCTCATGCAAAAATTCCTTCAGCCTTCGATACTCTCCTTTTTAAGGGAGATATTGCTTCTGTACTTATTACACAGGGAACTATCTATCCGCGTGGCCGTATTCAAAGCATACTGATAAAGGGAATTAATTCAAACCAGAAGTTGCTGAGATTGCCCAGCTCATTATTTATTCAAAACAGCGATGAAATTCCGGCATTGATTGGCAGAAATACAGCAACTGATAATGGAATAAAGGAAGGTGACTTAATTACTCTCCGGTGGCGCGATGTGCATGGAACTTTCGATGCAGGCAACATTAAAGTAACCGGGATATTTGATACTGACGTTCCTACTGTCGATATGGGCCAGGTATGGGTTCCGCTCGACCGGCTCCAAAAGATGATGGACATGCCGGGAGAAGCTACTATTATAGTCTGGAATAAAGAGCAAAAGGCGAATGTTATTGCTGATGGATGGAACTTCAGGAGCAATGAAGTTCTTCTGAAGTCCATCACCGACCTGATTAAAATGAAATCAATTGGAGGTATCGTGTTATACATAACCCTGCTGAGTCTTGCTATGCTGGCTATTTTTGACACGCAGGTATTGTCCATTTTCAGAAGGCAGAAAGAAATAGGCACATACATTGCGCTTGGAATGACACGACGACAGGTTGTCGGTCTCTTCACCATTGAGGGATCGCTTAATTCGGTTATGGCCGGTCTTCTTGCAGCGCTTTATGGCATACCGTTGCTTGCCTTGCAGGCCATTCATGGAATGTCAATGCCAGGGGGCACCAAAGGCTTTGGACTGGCTGTAGCAGATAGAATCTATCCCTTTTACAGCCTGGGACTTGTTGTCACTACCATTCTTCTTATCATGCTCATCACTACCATAGTCAGTTATCTGCCTTCACGAAGAATTGCCAAAATGAAACCAACAGAAGCTTTAAGGGGGAAATTGCAATGATCAGATTTTTACTGAAAGGAATATTAAGGGATAAGCAACGAAGCCTTTTGCCAGTTGTGATCGTCATAATTGGGGTGTTGCTTACTGTATTTCTGTATTGCTGGTTAAGGGGTGTCCTGAACGACAGTACAGAATTGAATGCAAACTTTAATGCCGGCCATGTGAAGATAATGACTGCAGCTTATGCAAAGAACATTGACCAGACACCCAATGATCTCGCTCTTATAGGTGTTGATACCCTCCTGATCAGACTGTATAAAGAGTTTCCTGAAATGAAATGGGGAGAACGAATTCATTTTGGCGGGTTGATTGATGCCCCGGATTCCAGGGGTGAAACCCGCACTCAGGGTCCGGCTGCCGGTTTTGGAATCGATTTGCTCTCAGGCGATCGCTCTGAAATTCGACGATTCAATCTCGATAAATCTTTACGAAGAGGAAGGCTGCCTGTTCATCACGGGGAGATACTTATGAGTGAAGAATTCTCCGCGAAGCTTAAAGTGAACCCGGGTGATACAGTGACTCTTATCGGTTCAACCATGAATGGCAGCATGGCAATGTATAATTACACTGTTTGCGGCACAATCGTTTTTGGAACCGGTCCTATGGACCAGGGTTCGGTTATCGCAGATATTGAAGACGTACGTAATGCGCTGGATATGAATAATGCAGCAGGCGAAATCGTGGGTTACCTTCCAGGAAATTATTATGATGAAGAGAAAATAAACCAGGTGGTTACCAGATTTAAGAGGCTTTTCCCTCCATCCAATGATGAATATGCGCCTGTTATCGTAACCCTCCGGCAACAAAATAACCTTGGGAAAATGATGGACCAGATCAAAGGAGTGGGGGCTTTCGCAGTTTTTATTTTTGTTTTGTCAATGTCGCTGGTTTTGTGGAATGCAGGGTTGCTTGGCGGATTAAGAAGGTACAGCGAATTCGGAACCCGTCTTGCCATAGGCGAGGATTATTCGCATATATACAAAACCATGATATATGAATCCGTACTGATCGGGCTGATTGGCTCTATAACCGGTACAATAATAGGAATGTTGATATCCTTATACATGCAAGATCATGGGCTCGATCTGAGTTCAATGATGAAGAATGCCACTATCTTAATGCCGGCAGTCTTTCATGCCAGGATCACCTCTGCTGCATTTTTTATCGGATTTATTCCCGGACTTTTATCCACAGTAATCGGCACCATGCTCTCGGGAATAGGAATTTACAAACGAAAAACAGCTCAATTATTTAAAGAATTAGAAGCATGAAAAAAATAACAATACCTGTGCTTATGATGTGTGTTTCATTAAATGCACAGAACCCTTCAGCAAAGGAAATAATAGAAAAAGTAGACAAAAACATGTCAGCCGACAGCAGGGTCTTTACTTCAAAAATGATCATCCATAACCCAAGAAATACCAGGACTGTTGAATCCAAATCGTGGAATATGGGTGAAAAAAAATCCTATACTGAATACTTGTCGCCGCCGCGTGAACAGGGAACCAAGATGCTTAAACTTGAGGACCAGCTCTGGATATTTTCACCTGAAACTGACAGGATAATCCAGATCTCCGGCCATATGCTGAGGCAATCGGTAATGGGCTCTGATCTGTCTTATGAAGATATGATGGAAGATCCGCATTTGCTAAATCATTATACAGGCAGTATAGATGGAGAAGAAAAATTCGGCGATAGAACCTGCTGGATCATCACCCTTACTGCAAATACTCCTGATGTGGCATATCAGACACAAAAAGTGTGGGTGGATAAAGACCGTTTCATCCCTTTAAAGAAGGAGCTTTACGCGAAAAGCGGCGTTCTCCTGAAAAGGATGGAACTATCTGATGTAAAGCAAATACAGGGAAGGTGGTTTCCTGAAAAAATATTATTTAAAGATGTGCTTAAAGAGGGTGATGGGACTGAGTTCCAGATAATGGAAATTGAGTTCAATTCTAAAATTCCGGAATATCTTTTTTCCAAAGCAAGTCTGAAGAAATAGGATTACTCTCCCTATTTTACTGAATTGATCATGGCTTCTGTAATGATGATCCTTTTTAATGACACAGCACATGCCCCGAAGTAACCTAATGCGCCATTGCTCAGATTAGTATTCGGATTAGCAGGTGTCGACCCGAAGACAGGGTTAGTATGAAGCAGATCTGCCAGAGTCCGGTAATAACCATATGTCTGCTCATCGAGGGACATAAGCTCGATCCTGAAAGTGTCTCCTGCCGATGCATTTGCGACACGTAGTTCGGTTTCTTCACCATTTGTATATTGATCATCATAGAGCCTGTAGCTCTGTGTATTAATGGAATCATTCCTAATTGATTTTATCCTGTAAAAGTTCTTTTCCGGCGGGTCTTTGAAAAAGCAATGTAGTTCAAAATGTGATTCCCTTTGATTATTTCCCCCAAAGTCGATTCGTGAAGATTCACTTTTTACTAAGGTCAGGGAATCAATGTTTACATGACTATGTATAGTTGAAGAACCGTCGTATTCCTGGCCTTCGGATAATACTTTTACAGTATAAGTCAGTCCCGGAATTCCTATTGTTTTTGATGTAATATAAATACCGGGGGTTTTTTCTTTCACTGTATCTATCGTCCCGTAATTGTCAGTTATTATAACCATGGCACCGGAAACCGGAGGCAAGGTCGGCTGATTAAAATAACTTCCTGACTTGCTGATTGTGACTGTATAAGGACCCAGGCCATCGGTGATCAGTCCTTCGATAACTATGTGGGGTGCAGCTTCGTTCAGGTCAACATTGATAACTTTCTCACAGTCTGAGAGTCCAAATATTGTCATCAATGCGAGAAAAATATGAAGAATTACGGCAAATCCTGTTTTCGTTTTTATCATCTCTTCCCCCTCTTTTAAAACTTAAAATTATAGGTAATGGCAGGAACAAACCGGAACAGCGATAATTGCACTGCCTGCATTTTCGTAGGATCATTCGGGTCCTGTTGAAAATTTATTGCATATGCATTCTCACGTGCATATACATTGTAGATTGAGAAATTCCAGTTACTCTCAAATCTGGCGGTTTTTTTCCGCTGCCAGGTGAGTCCGATGTCTAACCGGTGGTAATCCGGCATCCGGTATCCGTTTCGTTCGGTATAATACGGTACTATGTTGCCATCGACATAATATCTGCCGCTGGGAAATGTAACAGGGTTACCGCTTATAAAAATCCATGTTGCCGAAAAAGTGAGTTTCGGACTTAGTTCATACATGCCTACAATAGCTATGTTATTTGGCCGGTCTTGTTTTGCCAGGAATGTATTGCCATCATTGATATCGGGGAATTTCCTTTTTGCTCTGGATAAGGTATAGCTTATCCAACCCGTTAGTTTACCATATTTTTTCCTGATCAGAAATTCAACACCATATCCCCATCCTTTCCCAAATACCAATTGCGATTCCACTTTGCTGTTCAGGATAAGATTGGCCCCGTTTCGGTAATCAATCTGGTTTTGCAGAGTTTTATAATATACTTCCACAGAAGTCTCATACATGTTATTTGAAAAATTCCTGAAATAACCAAGAGTGTACTGATCTGCAATTTCAGGCTTAATATTAATATTGCTCGGGACCCAGAGATCAAATGGCGTGGTTGATGTTGTGTTTGATAATAAATGAATGTACTGGCGGGTGCGTGCGTAAGAAATTTTGACAGAGCTTGAGTCATTGATTATATAATTCACCAGTAATCTTGGTTCGAATCCACCAAATGTGCCGAAAATTTTCCCTTTAGGATAAGTTACAGAATCCACCACATCCGCTACCTGATCATATGTGTACACGGTACCCGGTCCGATTGAACTGAAAATCGAATAACGTAATCCGTATGTGGCTTTAAGATGAGGTGAAAATGTCTGGTCATTGGAAATGTAAAGGGCATTTTCCAGGGCATAACGGTTATCGACTGATCTGACATGGAAAATAACAGTACTATCAACCTTACTCGGAACGAAAGTATGATAAATGGAATTGAAACCAAATTTGATTGTATTGTTCGAATTCAGATAATAATGAAGATCCTCTTTCAGGTTCCAGTCCTGAATTTCTGATATTACATTCATGGTATTATTGCCGACAACCACGTTAAAATTATAACTATACTTGCTNNACATTTCCCCAATTGAGACCCACCGTGCCGCCAAGGTTGAAATTATCCCTGCCGAAGTAGCAAGAAAAATATATCCGGTCTTTTTCCGAAAACTCATAATTGGCCTTCATGTTCAGATCGTAAAAATAAAGAGTCGATTTACTCGCAATGGAATCCGGGCCGTGACGGGGGAGAAGTTTGAGAAAAAGATCGGCATAAGTCCTGCGGGCAGCAATCATAAATGACCCCTTGTCCTTAACAATTGGTCCCTCTATAGATAAACGGGAAGCGATAAGCCCGATGCCTCCTGACACATGATATTCTTTATTATTCCCTTCATTCATTTTAATGTCAACCACCGATGACAACCGTCCGCCATATTCTGCCGGGAAACCGCCCTTATATAATGTAATATCCTTTATAGCATCGGAATTGAAAGTTGAAAAGAACCCAAGCAAATGAGACGGATTATAAACGGGGGCCTCATCGAGCAGGATAAGGTTTTGATCAACACCTCCGCCACGAACATAAAAACCTGCATTGCCCTCTCCTGCCGGAGTTACTCCGGGCAGCAGCTGGATGGTTTTCAGAATATCCTTTTCGCCCAGAATAACGGGTATATTCTGGATCTCCTTAACATCGATTTTTGAAATCAGCTCACTCTGAACCACGTTAGTGTTATTCTTCTCACCCAGGACAGTGATTTCTTTTAATGCAATAGATTCTTCATCCATGTCGAAATTCATCTTCATGTTTTCTTTTAATTCCAGAGGAACAGTAATGGTTTTGTACCCCAAAAATTGAACTATCAATGAATATTTCCCGACAGGAAGTGTAAGGGAAAAATAACCATAAGAATTTGAAGTAATTCCGATCGTCGGATTCTCTTTCGGATAAATTACAGCACCGGTTAGTGTTTCACCGGTCTTGGCATCCCTTATAAAACCACTTATTGTCGCTGATTTAGACGGATCATTTTCAGAAAGTCCTGGTCGCAGGATCACTGATAAAAAAATGAATATTAAAAAAGAGATTCTTGTTATCATTCAATCTATATAGGGGGGTGTCTAAAAAGCCAACCAACTCCCCCCTTCGGGGTATTCCTACTTCGACAAGGAGGAGAAAGTTATTGTATTGATTATCTTAACTTTCCCCTCCTTCTCAAGAAGTGGTGTCATGCCCCAAGGGTCATGACAGGGTGGTTAATTTCAATTTTCAAACAGCCTGTTTCTTTAAACTGATACAATGCTATATAACAGAAAATCTATCAGTTTGTTGTGAGACTGAAGGAAGTGGCTTTAGTTTTTGATAATCTTTTGCATAAAATTCCCGCCAGGTGTAATTACCCGGATAAGGTAAATACCCTGGGAACAGGAGCGCATGTCAAGTTTATAAATTCCGGAATTAATATCAATTTTTTGCAGCGATTTTCCCTGAAAATCAATTAGCTCCACACTTTTAATAATACCAGAGGATTCTATTGTCAGATTATCTTTTACAGGAGTGGGATAAAATTTCAGCCTTATATTGTTTTCAGTCTCACTGACAGATGTGATAGTATTTGTTGATGCAGACCAGTTAAATGCAACACTATTATCTGATAATGGATCGATTAATTCCAGGTAGGACCCATTACCATCAGCATTCGGCCATGGAGGAAGATTTGAATAAGTTACACTGTCAATTACATTTCCAAACCCATCTGCCAGAACAAGTTTCTCTCCTTTATTTGATAAATTCCTTGTAAACTGCCCTGAAGGAGCGATCCCATATTTTGTCATGAAAACGGTTGAATTACTGGCGAGTATTTTTCGTGAACCTGCAAAAATTTCAGAATAGGCAGGGAATTGATATACAAATCCTGCACTGCTGAAATAAACTCCTGTTAAGTCTATGGTTTTATTCCCGGTATTTTGTATTTCTATGAATTCCTGGTCATTACTGCTTGGAAAATCAATAGTAACACCGGGATTATACATGATTTTTGTAATTACCAATGGAGGAGTTACCACATTGCTGCAATCCGCATACGGGCCAATATTTGCAGTCATCCAGGTAATTCTTTGATTCAGCCAGTTTTTCATATTACTTATTTCAAATGAAAGATTTGGCAGAGTGCCCCATCTCATATTCTCCCTGACCGATGCTTCGCTGATAGTATCAATAGTCTGGTCAATCAAGGCTTCAATAACCGAAAGATTTAAAGGCTGGCCGGGTTGTATAAGCTGATTCCATCTTTTCGACAGATAACATTTGAAATCCGGGTTGTTGAACAAGTCTCGCCAGAATTTCGGCCCTTCATTATCTCCGTTGGAAAATTGCCAGGTATTGGTTTTACTCCTGTCGAAATTCCAGATAAACAGGTCATTTCCAAAAGTAAGGTTATTGTCCCAGATTGGGCCGGCTCTCAGTTTGCCGTTCCTGTCCTTATAAAAATAAGTACTGTACTGGTAAGCATCGGCATTAGCCGACAGCTCACTTATTATCATGAAATCTACAAAAGACGGGATATCGATCAATGATGGATATCCATTTTCCAAAGATGTGTTACCTGATGAGGCGGCATTGGCCAGCAATAAGAATTGCGAATGAATATAGTCGTTTTGCTGAGGAGTTACATCTTCCGGTTTTGGAAGAGTATGAATGAATGTAACATCATCATTTGGAACATTACTGGGCATTGTCCATGCAACCGGATCATCAGCATTAGTTTTATCAGCTTTTGTGATATACCCTCCGGTGAGATTCGGAAAGCTGTTATCGGTTGTTGCAATTTTCATGACATTAACCCGGTCAGATCCCTGCTTTACTTTTTCCTGGAGAACATAAAGCCCGTTATATGAGCCATTTATCATCACTTCACAATAAGCAGTTCTGCTTGCATATTCCCCCATCATACGCGATAAATTATAACATAAATAGTCTCTTATGAGGGAAGGTTCATAACCAAGTCCGTTGAGAACCCAGTCGTTATCAGCCGGTATTCCAAGCAGGCTTACATTGACCTTTGTAACATTATCCGCTTTGTATGTGGTAAGTCCAAACTGTTTTTTTGGCAATGTCTGTGAACTGGAACCTCTTATTTCAATGTCTATGCGACCGTTGTAGTTTAAATATGCCGGTGTATTCTGATCAGTAACATAATTCCTTTGACCGGCACCCCGGTAAATTATTGTCATGTTGGCAAATACCCTGGGTGCATCGGGGATATCAACTCCGCCATCAGTATTTATTAATACAATGGGAAGATTACTGTCTGTAAATACTTGTGAAATTGAAGGAATATACAAACTGCACAGTACAGCAGCCAGAATAAGAAGTCGTTTCATATTATTGTCATAATCTAATAGTACAAAAATGGCAATTATTTTCGTATAAACGAGTAATGACAATCATTAACAACCTGTCACGATCAATATAAAGTCAGTTTTAAGGGTTTGATTATCTGGGCCAGTACTCCGGGGACCTGAAGCAGATCGTAGTCATTGTTATATATCAAAAACTTATCATTCCACCGTGGATTAAATTTATCCTTATAATCCCTTTGTCCTTTGTAATGAGAAAATGAACGGATTTTTTCATAAGCAAACCTCATTGATTTTTCTGTAAAGTTGTGGGGATCATTTAACCCTGACATAGGAGCAAAACCCAGGTTTACATATTGTATCCCATTGGCTTTGAAATATTTAAAAAGTTCTACAAGGATATAATCCATAATACCGTTGGGCGCATCAGCAGTTTTCCTCAGCAAATCATACGTACCTTCGTTTTTTACATAGTCGGGAATGATATTTAAAAAGGCTATAATTTTTTCTTCATTGTTTTCAACGGAGATTACAGTTTGTTGCTTTATCTCTTTTTCAACAAACATACCCTGTGAAAAGACTATTTCTTCCCGTTCTGTAAGCTTCAGCCATTCATCGCTTACGGCTTTTAGTTTTTGTATAAGCCCGTCACGGAGAGGAGGAATATTTATAAGAGTTGTATAACCCTGCTCATTAATTTTATTCAGTGCATTTCTTATAGATTTTTTCTCACCCCCTTCAAGCGAAAAAGAGTTAAGGTCAACTACTCCTTCCTGACCAAGGAAAAGACTCTTCTTTGAAAATTCATAATAAACAGGCAGACACTCTTTTGGCACCCTGTAATAAATTTCTTTAAGCCCGTTCTCATAAGAATAATTACTGAATGATTGTACACATTTTTTCATTTCCTCTATGTTTTCTGCAACTGGATTTTCAAGAACCACCGCAAAATTTCTGCTGACCCGATAGGCAATAAATGCGTTAACCTCTGGAGGTGCAAATATTAATTTATCAGAATATGTTTTAAAAAAGTCGAGAGCAGAATTTCCGAACTGTTTTGTAAGAAATTTTGCATGCACAATTTCTTCCTCTCCGGGAGTAATTTTGAAAACATATGGCCTTACAAGTGAATAGATCAGAAATGAAATTGAAGCAAAACCGCTTATCTTGATCAGATAAATAAAATCTCGGGCGAAAGCATCGTGCGGGACAAGGTCTTTGCTGCCAATGAGAAAAAAGTTCTGAAGCGTGTACCGGAACGACTGAAAAATATTGAAATCAATATGAAAGTGCCTTTTATCGAGGAAGTAGAATCCAACCATGCCATATAACATTACAGCAACCATACTTAACATAGCTGTCTGTAATCCTACGGTTCCCAGTTTTGGATTTGTTTTCACATGGTACTCTTTTCTTGTTGCTATCAGTGAACCGACTATCAGAAATGCTATGGTTGCTTCTTCATAATCTATACCTTTGGCTATATTTCCAAAGATTGAAATAGTACTCAGCGCTAAAGCAAACCACCATGCTGTACGTAATCCCCTTAACATAAAAGCTGCTGTGACAAGCAGAAATAATCCTGCAACAAATACAAAACTGTTTGAAAAGCTAACAAAATCAACTAGCAAATAATCTTTTAGCAGTCTGAGCCTTTCGGGAAGTGCAGGTGTCAATACGGAAATGATGTTTACGATCCCAAGAACAAAGATCAAAACTGCCGGAAATATCCGCATTATCAATTTATCAACTTTTAACATGAAGCTCACCACACCTGTAAAAAGTGGGAGCCAGAATTCGAAAAATCTGAAAAGCAGTGTTATAGCTATCGAGTCAGCATTGGTGAATCCGGAATGAGTAAGAACATAAACCATTGAAACTTCAATTGCCCCCAGCCCGCGAAGAAATGGTGAAATTATAAGAAATATTACCACAACTATATAAGCAATTATTGCAGTTGACAGCGAAGGGGAAAAATTAAGGGCTATCATCGATATATAAACATGCGCTATCCCGACAAACTCAATCAGTATTGAGATTAAAACCGTATAAATAAATTGTTTACTGTTAATTTTGTTGTTCTTCACTTCATCAATGAAAAGTTCAGCCTTAGGAAAAAATTTTACTATCCAGTCGTAGAGTTTCCCTTTTCTCAGAAGTGAATAATAAACAAAAACAAAGAATAGCAGAATAAGAACTATACCCCCTAGTGCATACCATTTTCCCATTCCTATATTCCCTCCAGTAACAGCAAACAGGAATGCGGGTATAGCCACAATAACCACAGAAAGAATTCCGACAAAGGCATAAATGGAAGAGGCAAAATAAACCTGAGTTCTGGTGATTCCCTTTTTTTCTATTTCATTACTGAAAAATGCCAGGGAAGATACTGCTCCGGCCGGCAGAAAAACACTGATGAAATTGCGTTTGAGNNCTCCCTGAATAAAAATATAAAAGATAACCAGCCCCAGACCGGCGAATATCCAAGACCTGTTTGCATCTGAAAGAATATTCCTGACAGTTATCAGTTCATGTTTCTGATGAAAAGTAAACCAAGCAGCAAGAATTATAAAAAGGGCAGTAAAAAGAAACTGGGTAATTAGCTTCGCATTTTCATTAAGAAATATGAAGACTTTTTCTTTCAAAAAGCTCCGGATGAAGGTTGATGAGTTTTCTTCTGTCATGGAAATAACTAATTCAAAGTTACGATTTTCAGAATACTTTATTCTCTTTCATTGTCTGCATTATCAGCGGCAGGTTAAATTTATAATGGTGATCTCCCGGAATTTTTCTGATCAGGATAGAGGTTCCGCTTAACAATCCGGGGATTGGTGTTTTCTCACCCTCGCCGAAGATAATAAGTGTTGGTACGCTTTGCATTTTAATTATCTCATCCATTGTATTATAAGTATTATTGCGGTTTCCCATACCAAGCATATTTGAAATATGTATCTCAAAGTCGGTAGTTGTGGCGGGCGATAAGAGTACACAAGATTCAATCTTTGTTTTTAACTCTTCCGGCAGCCTGTTTAAAATAAATGGAACAATTTCAGCGCCCAGGGAATAGCCAATAAGAACAAACTTCTCTCTGCTCCATTCTTTACCATAAAAATTCAGAGCGTTAGCTATGTCTGAGGCGGTCTCCTCAGGAGTACGCCTGCTCCAGAAATATTTTTTTGAATCCAGTCCTACAGTCGGAATTCCCTGTTTGGCAAGATTATCGGCAATTGACTGTTCAAATCCGTACCATCCTCCATCACCTGATATCAATAAGGCAATAGGAGCCAACCTGTCCTGGGTTTTGGAATTTGTAATAACTACGGGGAGATTCTTAACCTGACCAATATCAACCTTTGAAGGTTTATCTTTTTCATAGTTTGCTATTAACCGGCTATAGGCATCCTTCCATTGTGGCATAAAATCGTTCCACTTTGAAAAGCCGTGGCCGACCTTTGGCAAAGTGACTAATTCCGCACCGTTTGTTCTGGATATAAAATCCACAATTGCCGGATAATTGCATATCTTATCTAATCGTCCGTTGAGCACTATCCATGGATATCCAAGTTTGTCATCGGGTTGAAGAATATATCGTTTCCCCGGAACATCAGCTTTCACAGAAAGGCCATTAATCTCACAAAGCATTTTAGGAAGCTCAATGTCTGGACAAAACCCAATTGAAATTCCTCCGATAAATGATCCGGGCCGTTCCTGTGCCAATATCCCATAAACAACTGTTGCGCCGCTTGAATATCCCATTATTACAGGCGGTAAATAATCAGGGAAATCGTATTTTTTTTCTATGACGGTAGCCAGTTGCACAAAATCTACTGCAACATTATAGCAATCATCTGTCCGTTGTCTGAGATCCTTAAAATATTGCAGGATATCAACTCCTATTACCAGTGCATTCATCTCAGAAAATGTCTGAGAAAAACCAATAACCCCCGATTTCCATCCTCCATCTCCGGAAATCATCAGAATTACATTCTGAGGTGTGGTTGTACGGTTATAAATATAAACTTTGCCAAATAAAGGCACGTTCAAAGAATCTCTTGTGACAACTGCCCCGGATGAAGTTCGGACAGCCAATAAAATGATGAAAAGAGTTGACACAAAAAATGTTATATTTTTAGTTTTCATTCCGATAATCTGTTAATGGATTTTTTTCTATACTTTTTTTAATCTGTTATTTATATCATCGACTCTTTTAACCTCATCACTTCATTAAATTTGTTCCCGGGAAAGTCCTTAACGCTCTGCCCTCTCTTTTATTTCATTACCCCAAAGTCAAATCCCCTCTTTCTCCGTTTCTCCCACTCTCTCTTTCTTTTCAACATCGTCTATCGCGTATAATACATAATATTTTTTGTTTTTTGTCATTTTACTTTAATTTTTTAACGCACCCTGCGAGCGAAACGAAGCAATCTTATGCAATTGTCACCCCTATCCAAGCTTCTTATATTTTATCCTTGCCGGAGTTGTATCAGCAACCCTCTTCTTATAGTTCTCTTCATAGTCAGAGTAATTCCCTTCAAACCAAACGACTTTTGAGTTACCTTCAAAAGCAAGCATGTGAGTTGTGACCCGGTCGAGAAACCACCTGTCGTGAGATATTATAACAGCACATCCCGCAAAATTCTCAAGACCTTCTTCCAACGCTCTCAGGGTATTAACATCGATATCGTTCGTTGGTTCATCGAGAAGAAGAACATTTGCCCCCGATTTTAGTGTAAGAGCAAGATGCAGCCTGTTTCTCTCTCCTCCTGACAATATGCCACATTTCTTTTCCTGATCGGCCCCTGTGAAATTAAAACGGGCAACGTAGGCTCTTGCATTCACGAGGCGGTTTCCTACCATAACATCGTTCTGACCTCCTGAAATCACTTCAAAGACGGTTTTGGCCGGATCAATTGCGGCATGTGCCTGATCAACATATCCGAGAGTAACAGTTTCTCCTATTTTAAATGTTCCTTTTGACGCCTCTTCCTGCCCCATTATCATTCTGAAGAGAGTTGTCTTTCCAGCGCCGTTAGGACCTATAACACCAACAATTCCGTTTGGAGGAAGGCTGAATTCGAGATCTTCAAAAAGCAATTTGTCATCAAATGTTTTTGTAACTGATCTGGCTTCTATTACTTTATCACCAAGTCTGGGCCCGTTTGGAATAAATATTTCAAGCTTGTCTTCCTTCTGCTTCACATCCTGATTAAGAAGGTTTTCATATGCTCCTAACCTTGCTTTTGATTTGGCATGTCGCGCTTTTGGTGACATCCTGACCCATTCAAGTTCACGTTCAAGTATCTTTCTTCTTTTAACATTTCCTTTTTCCTCTGACTCAAGCCTCTTTGTTTTTTGTTCAAGCCAGGAAGTATAGTTACCTTTCCAGGGTATTCCTTCACCCCTGTCGAGTTCCAGTATCCATCCGGCAACATTATCAAGGAAATAGCGGTCATGAGTGATGCAGATTACAGTTCCTTTGTACTGTTTAAGCGTTGTTTCGAGCCATTGTACCGATTCGGCATCGAGGTGGTTTGTTGGTTCATCAAGCAGCAAAATATCAGGCTGCTGTAAAAGCAGGCGACACAAAGCCACTCTTCTTCTCTCGCCACCTGAAAGAATATTAACCTTAACGTTACTGTCGGGACATCTCAGGGCATCCATAGCACGTTCAAGCTTATGTTCAATATTCCAGCCATCAACATAATCGATCTTTTCCTGCAACACAGCCTGCCGATCCATAAGTTGCTGCATTTTATCGGGATTCTCATATACTTCCGGTTCGCCAAAGCTATTGTTTATCTTTTCGAATTCTTTTATAATCTCCATAGTTTCCTTAACCCCCTCCTCAACTATTTCTCTCACTCTACGGTTTTCGTCAAGAAGCGGATCCTGCGAAAGATGGCCGACAGAATATCCCGGAAGAAATTTGACTTCTCCCTGATATTCCTTTTCCATACCGGCAATAATTTTCATGAGTGTTGATTTTCCTGATCCGTTTAAACCGATTATTCCGATTTTTGCACCCAGGAAGAATGAAAGAGAAATATCTTTAAGTACCTGTCTGTGAGGAGGAAATGATTTCCCCACCCTGTACATCGAAAAAATGATCTTATTGTCGTCAGCCATAATATTACTGTTAATTATCTGGCAAAAATAAGTAGAGACGTCCAAATTGGACGTCTCTACCTCAATATTTTTTAAAAAAATTATTTCTTTTCAAATAGTTTGACTGTATCATCCTGGAGCAGTACCCATAAAGCATATACTCCGCTCAGAGTTCCAATAGGTATAAAAAGACACCCAAGTGCTGCAACAACAATCACAAGGTACCTTGCCCAAGGTTTATAGATAAGAAGGCCTATCCCCCCAACCAGACTCAGAGTGGCCAAAAACAAAATTAGTACAGGAAGGCTCACTGATAAAAACCCGAGAACCTGTTGCCCTGTATAATCATCTCCGGCAGCTCCTCTAGCAAATCTCAGAGCAAAAAATACTGCAACAGCTCCGATAAGACTGAGGATTCCGATTCCAATCTGAATCGCACCAACCACAGTTACATGTTTTTTCATTTTTGAATCTTCCATGATAATAATTTTTTATGCAATTTAT
>PLML01000173.1 GCA_003141525.1 Bacteroidales bacterium | reverse complement strand
GGTAACAGTAACTGTTGACAATACTGTGCCAACTATTTCTGCATCTGTAGCACCAAGTTCAGTTTGCGGTTCAGGAAATGTAACTTTCTCAGCCACTGCGAGTGTTGGAAGCATTGTATGGTACGATGCATTAACAGGTGGAAGTGTAGTAACTCCTCCAACATCAATAAGTACAACTACAATACTATACGCGGAAGCAGTCAGTCCTCAGGGATGTGTATCTGCAACCCGGACACAAGTTACCGCAACGGTGAATGCACTACCGGCTTCTCCTATAACAGGTAGTAATATCTATGCTTATGACGGGACGGTAAAAACGGCTACATCAACCGTAGGCGGTGGTGAAGTTATTGACTGGTACACGGCTTCAACCGGAGGAAGTGCAGCAACAGCACCATCCGGAACCAATGCCGGCACTTATACGGCCTGGGCACAAGCAAGAAATGCAGGCTCCGGATGTGTGAGTCCTACCCGAACACTGGTAACCCTGACAATAAACAAAGCAACACTTCTGGTTACCGCAGACAATAAGACTAAAGTTTATGGTACAGCCAACCCGGCATTGACCTTCCAGTACAGCGGATGGGTTAACGGAGTTGAAACAATAGATATTGCACCGACAGCAAGTACCACTGTCACCACTGCAACTATTGTTGGAAGCTATCCAGGATCTATAACGTTATCCGGTGGTTCAGACAATAATTATACATTCAATTTTGTAGCCGGTAACTTTAACGTAACCACAGCTGTACTTACTATAACCGCAAATAATCAGATTAAAACTTACGGTCAGACATTTACTTTTGCAGGGACAGAGTTTACATCTGCCGGGTTAGTAAATGGCAATACATTAGCAAGTGTAACGCTGACCAGTGGTGGTGCATCTGCAGCAGCCACAGTTGGAACTTATACTATTGTACCATCTGTAGCAATTGGAACCGGCCTGGGTAACTATACAATCAGCTATGTCAATGGTATTCTGACCGTTAACCCGACAGTACTTACAATTACTGCAACTAATCAGAGCAAAAATTACGGGCAGACATTTACCTTTGCAGGGACAGAGTTTACATCTGTCGGATTAGTAAATGGCAATACAATAACAAGTGTTACGCTCACGAGTGCCGGTGCCTCTTCAGCAGCCACAACTGGAACTTATCCTATTGTACCATCTGCTGCCGTCGGAACCGGACTGGGCAACTATACTATCAGCTATGTCAACGGTGTATTTACAGTTGGCACGAAGGTACTCACAATAACGGCGTCGAACCTTACAAAAACTTATGGTGATGTTGTAACATTTGCAGGGACAGAGTTCTCAGCTGTCGGATTATTAAATGGTGATGCAGTATCAAGCGTGACTTTGACCAGCGCAGGTGCTGCCGCATCAGCAACAGTTGCCGGCTCTCCTTATCCGATAGTGGCTTCTGCAGCTGTTGGTCCCGGAGTGAGCAGCTATACCATCAATTATATCAATGGTACATTAACTGTTAACCCGAGGGTCCTTACCATTGGAGGCACATTTACTGTAAACAATAAAGTATATGACGGTACAACCTCCGCAGCGATTTCTTCAAACAACTTGACTCTTCTCACAATAGCCGGAACTGATAATGTTATCCTAATGGCCATGGCTGAATTCAGCGATATAGCTATTGGCCTGAGTAAATCTGTCAGTCTTACCGGTTCATCGCTTTCAGGCAGTGATGCATCAAATTATACTTTGTCTTTAATTGGTGCACCAACAACGACGGCCAACATCACTTCATCAGGATTGACCATATCCGGTGTAACAGCAGAAAACAAACAATATGATGGAACAACAACTGCGGTTATAAACACAGCCGGAGCAACACTTCAGGGTATTGTAGGAACCGATGTTGTCAGCCTTGTCACTTCAGGCGCAACTGGCGTCTTTGTGGATAAAAATGTTGGTTCGGGCAAAGCAGTTATAACTTCAGGGTTTATCCTGAGCGGACCAGATGCTAATAAATATGCTCTGACGCAACCGACAGCTACAGCTGACATCACCGCAATCGGATTGACAATTACAGGTGCAACGGCCAATAATAAAGTCTATGATGGAACAACCATGGCCACTTTAAATACAGCAAGTGCAACGCTTGTTGGTGTTCTGGCAGGGGATGTTGTTAACCTGATCTCATCTGGTGCCACTGGGACCTTTTCAAACAAGAATATCGGTACTGCTAAAACAGTCTCGACAGCAAACTTTACCCTTGGAGGCCCTGATGCAGGTAATTATATCTTAACCCAACCCTCCTTAACGGCTGATATCACAGCAGCCGGTCTGAGTCTGACAGTATCAGGTGTGACAGCAAATAATAAAATCTATGACGGAACAGCCGCGGCAACATTGAATACTGGAAGCGCAATCCTTGTCGGTATATTTGGAACAGACGTTGTTAACCTGATTTCAACAGGGGCAACCGGATCATTCCCGGATAAAAATGCCGGTACAGGCAAACAAGTTTTAACATCCGGTTTTGCAATAGGAGGAACAGATGCAGGTAATTATACTATCTCACAACCTGCCTTAATTGCTGATATAACGCCTAAAGCATTGACTATCACAGCAAATGATCTTTCAAAAACTTATGGAACTGCATTGATTTTTGCAGGGACGGAGTTCAAAATTAATGGTCTGGTAAGCGGTGATCCGGTTCCGCAAGTCACAATTAGCAGTACCGGGGCACCAGAATCAGCCGATGGCGGAACATATCCGATTTTGATATCCGGAGGATCAGATAGTAATTACAACTTCACATATGTGGATGGAGTCCTTACTGTCAATAAAGCTGATCAGGTTATCACTTTTGCTCAGATACCTGCCGGATTAAGAATGACAGATAAATATCAACTGGATGCAACAGCATCGAGCGGACTGCCTGTAAGCTTTGAGATATCCAACCCGAATATCGCTAGTGTGAATGATAATACGTTGATAATTAATCAGGATGGTAATTTTACAATCACGGCTTCGCAGGAAGGTGATCAGAACTGGAATCCGGCTCAGGATGTTACTCAATCGGTTGTTACACTTCCTACATTTAATAACATCATGTCGCTTTTCACACCCAACAATGACGGCATTAACGATTACTGGTATATTCCTGATCTGGAACAATATGGTAAACTGGAGGTGACAGTGTACAACAGGTATGGACAGGCTGTCTACAGGTCTGATAACTATAAAAACAATTGGGACGGAACATGGAATGGATATCCCCTGCCTTCTGCCACATATTATTACATAATCAAATCTTCGACAAAGGGCATAATTAAAGGTGTGGTAAACATTATCAGATAAATAATATTGATTAATTAAAAACTACAGATATGAAAAAAATTGTAATCATATTGCTTGTATTCATGCCGGCAATAGCTTTCGGACAACAGTTTCCTTTCATGGAAGGTTACAGTGTCAATCCCTTTATCCTCTCGCCGGCTAATGCGGGTATCCATAACGGCAAAACCCTCTTTATTGATTATCGTTCCGACTGGACCGGGATAGACGGAGGCCCCAGGACCTATCAGCTTAGTTATAGCGATAAGATTGACAAGGTAGGATTCGGCGGAAGGTTTATCTACGACATGACTGATATCTTTAAACAGACTCTGATTCTTGGAACATACACATATGAAGTAAAAATTGCCAATACGCATTTTATTAACTTTGGTTTGTCTGTAGGATTTTTCAGAAATTCAGTTGACCTGGCAAAGTATTACAGCGATCCGAATTATGTTCTGGACCAGGCACTTATATATGGTCAGCAACAATCAAAGATCAAGTTTGCTACCGATATAAGTGCTTTGTATAGATACCAGGAGGCAGAAGCAGGAATTCTATTCTCGAACGTTATGTTCGGAACAGTTAAGTACGCCAATAGTGATATGACATATAAACCGTTGAAAAACTTCCTTTTACACGCTTCATATTTTTTCGTACTTGATAATAAATGGGATCTCAAACCGGTTATCATTTTAAGGGGTGGTCAGCATATACCTATGCTATTCGAAATAGCACCAACTGTCACATGGAATAAACGCTTCTGGGGCAATGTGCTTTTGAGAACGGGCGGAATATACGGAGCTGGATTAGGAGGTGAAGTTTATAACGGAATAATGCTTAACTATTCATTTAACTTTAGCACCAATGTAGAATTAAATGCATTTAGCAGTCATCAGGTGACACTGGGAGTAAGAATTTTTAAACCTAAACCTCAGAAAGACAAAAATATTCATAGTAAGATAAAGACACTATCAGATCATTGATACAATTGTTGCCAGATTTTCATAAGACTTTAAAAAGCGAAGCCCGCCCTCATTAAAATACTTATTCGGAACAGTGGACTGTGTCCACCGTAGCCCGGCGAAGCGAGCAATTAAATAAGAAAACAGAAGCAAAGACAGGTCTGAGTTTAATAAGAAAAACCCGCCTTCGCTCTCTGACGAGAGCTTCGGCGGGCGAAGGTGGAGATTAGGGGAATCGAACCCCTGACCTTGTGACTGCCAGTCACACGCTCTAGCCAACTGAGCTAAACCCCCATATAAAAGAACTCTATAAAAATGCCAGTCACACGCTCTAGTCCCGAAAATCGCTAGTCGATTTTCGAGGATCCTCGTAAAACAAAGCAAATCGAAGATTTGCAGTTTTACGGGACCAACTGAGTTCCGAAATTGCGAAAATCTTTGATTTTCATGCAATTTCGAGAATGCACGAAAAAATAAGAAATCGGAGATTTCAATTTTTTCGGCGCTAAACCCCCAAAGGGTCGGTAAATGTAAGAAAAAAATGAAAATATTAAAACAAGGTTAGAAAAGGGTTTAAAAGTTGAAAAGTTGAGTCCACTCCGAAAAGTGGTTTTTAAATTGAGTAGTTATTTTGATACTTATTTAAGTTTAAATTTAAATGTCTTTTTTGCAAGCGCAGAGTTTGATAGATTTCATTTTTTAAGAGATAAAAAGTTTCTCTGATTAGCTCAAGAGAGGCGTTATACGTTCTTTGACGTATTGTTTCGATGTAATTCTTAATTCTGACAAGATTTATTGCCAAAGCTCGACAATAAGCCCAAACCTGATGGTTTGGAAGTCCTCTATACCTGGTTTTCTTATTACAGGTAAAAAAGCATAATTGAAAGATCGTTGCTTCTATATTATTGCGTCGTTGGAGTTCTTCTAAAGTTCTGTTTTTTAGTTTATTACGTATTAAGGAGTTGGTAATATCTTTCTGTGTAAAGTATCGGTATCCAGATTCAATCTTTATCCACCACTTTTCATCTTTGGAATGGGTAGATCTGTGAGCTTCGATAAGTTCCCCGGTTAGTGTATCAATAACCTGTAGTCCGTTGGGTGTAGGATTAAGATCATATCTCCCGTGTGTGCCTTGTATGCCGGTTAATACCATGTCGAGATTGTTGCGAGAACAAAAACCACTATTTGTAGGACTGTGATAAGCTCCATCGCTGTGTATTTTATCAACTGTTTGTCCTGTTACAGCTCTAGTTGCTTCCACGGCTTCTATTAAAAAAGCTGCATCGGGAGTATAAACTTTCACAGTTTAATGTCAGTAATGAGGTTAAGTTGGTTGTCTAAACATGTTTCTGTAATATTAATGCTATATCCTTTAACCATTTGACCATCCTTGTCTCGATAACTACAGTCCAGATCATTAGGTGATTGAACACTATCAGCAGAGATTTCCTCCTTATCACGGATCTGTATCAGACCATCTCCTGACTTGTATTGCTCCTCAAAGACTCTGGATAAAGCTTCATAATGAGGGTTTTGCTTAAAGATCTTTAATAATCTATAAATCAGAAGCCCGAAGCTCTGCATACGTTGGTTCAATTCTGACTTGGTGCAACGATAAACCACCTTTGAACCCTCTTCCTTAAGAAGTTCTTGTAAGGCAGCACGATCTTTATGGTTCATTTTCTTATTCAGTGCATCCGAAGGAATATCATATTAAAACTGTCTGATGCTTTGATGAATAAGTTCATATCTGGTATACCAGGCTATATTACTGCCGATCAATTTGCCGTCCATACGAATATGGCTACCATTAACTTCAAATTCTTTAACTTGCAGAGAAGTAATCCCCTGAAAAACTTTGGCAAATAAGTCTTCTCCTGTTTGGTGATTAAAAGTGTAGATGCGTTTTCGTAATAAATAATATGTAGACTCTGCAGGTAATGGATCATCAATATTCATCAATCCCAAAGCGCTACGAACCAGTAAATTAAACTCACGCTGTTCAAATGACTGTTTGTCACTGCATTGCAAGCTTTCCTTGATAATCATCATCCCAATAAGTAACTTGATGGAAGAATTTGGAGCCCCCATTACCTGAGTATAGAGCGGTCGAAATTGATCCTCTTCGATCCCTGAAAGTACATGATTACGAAAGACATTATGCCAAGCACCAGGGTCGCTAAATTTCTTACTGGATTTTTCATTCAGAAGATCTTTTGGGTCACTGAACATATTGAACTGAACCGAGTCTTCTGTTTTTTAAACATCTTCTGTAAGAATTACTATTGCAAACAAGATATTAAAAAATCATCGAACAAGATTTATATAATTGATTATTAATTAAATAACAAGCAAAAGTTATTAACAAATTAATTTAAAAATGTTCATTCTGACTTTTTGGAGTGGACTCAACTTTTAAATATTTCAACTCTTTCAACAGAGCATGTGGGGTTGAAGATGATCTGAAGAAAATTTTCAAAACATGTATGTATCTGTCCGGAATGCTTTATTTTTGTAAAACATGATAAAGAACGATGGAAGTTGAAAGGGAGATATTGAAAGTTCAATTAGCAGATAAGCTTATCAGGAATAAGGTATTCTGGTCATATGCCGATGTTAAAGCAGAAGATATTTCTGATGAGATACTTATTGAGAAAGTATTAATTTATCTCGATATCGAAGATATTAATTTACTTTTTCTTATCTACCCCTTTAAAGTTATCAGAAAAGTCTGGCAGGAAGAAATTTTAATTCAGGATCCATTGTATCATTCCCTGAACCTTCTGCTTGCGTTTCTTTATTTTCATATTAAAAGTCCGGAAAAGTATATTCAAAAAATTAGTCACAGACACCTATTATCGTTCCAATGAATCTTAAGGGGCTTTCCAAACATAGTCTAAAAGTTCTTGATGCAATTAAAAAGTCAGATTTACTTCAGGAATATGTATTGATAGGAGGGAGACGGCTCTTTCATTACAGATCAATAACAGGTTAAGTGAGGATCTTGATTTTTGTAAATGGCAAAATAACCCGGAGATTCAGAATAAAGAAGTGAATTGGCCTGAACTGGAGAAATTTCTGAAGTCTAAAGGCCAGGTGCGAACGGATATTATTGATCTTTACCAGGTTAACTTTTTTCTTGACGAAGTTAAAATTACATTTTACTCCAATTCTATCACAACGTTCAGCGAAATAGAACCCGGATTTAAATTGGATAAGATAACTCTGGCTTCAATAAAATCAATAGGGGCAATGAAACTTGAAGTAATGTCTCGTCGAAATCTTTTCAGGGATTATTATGATATTTACTCAATTTTAAAAGAGGGAATTTCTCTGAAAGAATTAGTTTCAAAGAGTAGTCGATTTTCTCAGCATCGTATGAAAACGAAAGGTGTTCTGGGAATTATTTCAGATGGATCCCTTTTTAGAAAAGAAGAAAAATTTTCTCTGCTGGAACCCAGATATAATGTAAATTCAACAGACATTCAGGAATTTATAAGAGAGATAATCAAGTTGGAATATGGAATGGTAAAAGGTTAATGTTTGTAGTTCTTCTACCTGTTTCAACTTTTAAACTATTTAAACTATTCAAAATTTTAATCCTTTTCTACCATTTCGACAAACAATTTAGGGTTGAGGGTCCGACTTCACTGGAGTAACGTCGTGCGAAGGTTGAAGAGAATGTTATTAAATATCACGGTGCTCTGCACCTATAAATTTTATTTAGCATACATCTCTACAAATATTTCGCAGCTCTGCTGCTTCATAAAAGGCATAATAGGTGCAGAGCACCTATTCGCGCTTGCTTCACTTCATTCAAGGCACTACGTATCTGATGAGGTGCTGTTTATTAGCAAATCGTTGGATTTTAAGAATGCTCTAATCAGGGTAATAAACTCTTCACTTTTGATTAATAGCGGAATTGTCAGGTCTTTGTCAAACGAAACAAAATCGGAATAGTCTCCCTCTTGTCTCCAATCAAAGAGATCCGAAAAAAGTTTGCCAAAATCTTTGTTGAATAGTCCGGTTTTTATGAACTCACTCATGAACTTGATCCGGACTCCTTTATGAGTCTTTGCCTCTATGGAATGAAAATAAAGTAGGGCAGAGATTGCATAAAAGCATGCGTAATATAATCGATTGATTGAGGAATTCCACCTTTCGTTCTCAGCTAGTAGTTTGGCGTCATTTAAGGTGTCTGTCGCTCTTTGAAGGCGATAATTTATATAATCATTCTGTTCTTTTGTCATGGAATAAGAATCCCTTCTTTTTTTATACTTCTAAAAAGTGGTGTGACTGAATACTTTCCTTCCCAATCACTTTTTGAAAAAACAAAAACTGAAATAGGAACTCCAATTTCAAGTTCTAAGTCAAGTAGATGATGGCGGAAAGTCTGTTCGACTTTTTTATCGACATTTTTCCGTTTAAGAAGGATCATCACATCCCAATCCGAATCCTGTTTATTGTCTCCCCTCGCCCGGGAACCATATAGGATTACCTCAGCAGTATTGTCAATTTCGTTTACTTTCTGTCTAATCAACTGGATTACATGTTTCTTTCTTCCAATCATGATACAAATCTAATAAAATATTGGAATCAAGCTATCTATAGACACAATGTTGTATCAATTTGCAAAGGTATCCGGAGAAATCTGTAGGTGTCTCGGCTCCAACCTATTTGCCTGTATTCAGGAGGTTAGCTGCTGATTTCATTTTAAAATTGATTTAATGAATTCTCCTGCTGTCATAACCGGGATCTTACTGTCTTTAAAATCAGATTGGTTCCTTGTTATTATAATATCCTGATCGTTCTCAATTGCGGTGAAATATTGGATAGCATCTTCAAAATCACGGAATTCTGAATTAAGAGCTAAATCGGTTATTTTATCATCCAGAGTCAGGATATTTACCAGGACCTTAAACTTTCTAAGAATTTTTCTTACTTTCATCTCAGGATTCTGACTTGATAAGATGTAGCTAATATCAGCTAAGCACAATGCGGAAATAGAAAGTTCTATTTTTTTCTTATCAGCAAGAGAAAACAATTCAGCTGCTTCTGTATAAAATGGTGTCCTATTGGCCAGAAGGTCAAGAATGATGTTTGTATCAAGAAATAGTTTTTTCATAAGTATTTCTTTATCAGGTAATCTGTGCGGTCCTTTTTATAATCATAATTATCAGTTAGTGTAATCACTCCACTAAGACTTTTTACTAATGGAGTAATTTCAATTCCTTTTGATTCAGGTTTTGTCACAGAGTCAAGATAAGATTCAATCATCCTGGAAAGACTGGTTTTTCGACGTTTCGCGTAAATCTTTGCGCGTGTAATGACATCATCATCAAGCTTAATAGTCAGTTTTGTATCCATGATTTTTTGTTTTATCCGTACGAAGATAATATATTTGTACGTATAATACAAATTCGTTTTCTTAGAATTCGGCTAATAATAGCGCAGGACGATGTATTATTCGCATTAATAAAAGTTATTCATTTCTTCGTAAAACAATCCATCTCTTAAAGAACGGATCATCAATATTGTAAACCGATCCCTCCTTTAATATTATTCCCTTGTGTGTCAAACGTTGAAGTGTGCTGAACACAGTGCTTGATGCTCCTGTTCCAAACAGCCTCGAAAACTCGTTAGATAGTGGAGAAATGTAACTTGCCGACATTCCATTCAGTACCATCATATCGGTACGGTTAAAATTGTTCCACAAACGTTCATAATCGTTGTCATGACTCTTTACAATTTCATTTGCTGCAGTTTCAACAATACCGGAAGAAAACCCGAATCGTACCAATAGCTCCCATACCGTGGACGCAAGCTGCTGAGTATAATATGGATGAGAATCTGTAATATCAAGAATCTCTTGTGATAATTCTTTACTCTTATCTGTTATATCAGCAAACCTTTCTTTTAGAAATAATGTGAACTTATCTTTACCAATTTTGCCCAGGATCATTAAGGTACCAAAACGGTAAAACGAAGAACTTTTCTTCTCAAAAATCTCCCTGATCATTGACTCACTGCTGCCCATAAAAATATAATTAATATGTCTCTGATTCTGCATCACAGACCTGAGAAACCTGTCAAGAATTTTATCAATCCTGAAAATATCCTGAAACTCATCCAGAACCACTATAATCTTTTTTTTATCGGTTCCCAGTTTTTCGATGAGATTTAATACATCTTCCAGAGGAGTCAGTTCCCTGGAGCCCGGCTTAAAAGATATTTCCGGCTCACCTGTTACCGGGTTAATATTTACAATGGGTATAAGCCTGAATGATTTTATATAACTCTTCAGCTTTTGCACAGGAAAAATCCGGTAAACCCTTTTCAGAAGCTGTGATGCAAAATCTTCAACAGAGAGTACAATCTGAATGTCCAGAAAAACATAATTACGTTTCGATTCATTAACAATTTTCCTGATAAGACTTGTTTTTCCATATCTTCTCGGACTAATCAGAATGAGGTGGTTTTCTCCGTTTAAGTATGAGGCTATCCTCTCCATCTCATCTTCCCTGTCAGTAAAGTATGGGCCGTCAACTACTGACCCAAATTTAAAGGGATTTGTTTTCATCTGGTTGCGGTTTTATTCGTTGCGATATATTTCGCAAGTAAATTTACGAAACATTTCATAACGGACAAATAATTTTTCTTACCCTCAATCCCTCACGCCTCACGCCTCATGCCTTTTTTATGAAAACCTTAACATTATAGTTTTGGCAAAAAGCCACTATTTTGTAATTTTGCGGGACATTTTAAACTCTGAATGTACGATAATCTCAGGAAATGGCTCGATATTGATGATCTGCTTTTTCAAAAACGGAACAGGGATTATGGCGCTTATCAGCTTCGGAAACGATATAATTCTGTGGTTATCACGGGAATCATTCTGGCATCCCTTCTTGTAAGTGCAGCTGTAATACTACCATTCGTGCTTACTCCTCATTCTGATAATATTCTAAGGGGAAACAGAAGCTACGTTCAGGTTAATATGGAAACTCTTGAACCGCCAAAAGAAGAGATTTATGTTCCTCCTTCTCCGCCGCCACCGCAGGCTGAACATGTTGAAGAGATAGTTAAGTATGTTCCACCTGTGGTTGTCGATAGCATTCCGCCACTTGAAAAATCTCAGCTTTCAACTGATGAGTATCTTAATCAGACAACTAACGAAAAAGTTGATGTCACCGGAACAGGTACGGGTGATAATCTGACGTCGGGGCAGGAGGGAACTGAGACAGATGAACCATTTTTCCTTGTAGAAGTAATGCCATCATTTAAGGGGGGAGGGCTGGAGAAATTCCGGGAATGGATCAAAAATCGGACCTCTTATCCACAGGCAGCTATCGATAAGAAGATAAGAGGGAAAGTATATCTCACTTTCATCGTTGAGAAAGATGGTTCGGTAAGCAATGTGACTGTGGTCAAAGGAGTTGACCCCTTGTTAGATGATGAAGCGGTAAAAGTCATTTCTGACTCACCCAAATGGAAACCGGGACTGCAAAGGGGAGAACCGGTAAGAGTAAGATACTCAATTCCTCTGAGTTTTAATTTTTGAAATTCAATTATCAACAATAGAGAGAGTTATCTATATTCTTGATTTCAGACTTTTTCTTATCTTTATCCACATCTAAATTTAAATTAAAACTTTATGAAAAGAATTGTACACGTAATTCTTATCCTGACTATCCTTCTTGCAGCTTGTGGTTCCTCCAAGAAACAACTTCAGAAAGGAAACTATGATGCTGCTATCCAAAAAGCTGTAAAACAGCTAAGGAAAGATCCTAAAGATGTTGAGCAGATAGATATTCTAAACCAGGCGTATAAAGTTGCAAATGAACAGGATAATGAAAGAATACGTATGCTGAAAATGGAAGGGAAACCAAATAGCTGGGACGAGATATACCTGGTTTATAAAGGGCTGAACGACAGACAATCACTCGTAAGAACAGTTACACCCTTGAATATGAACGGGAGATCTGTTGATTTTCCATATGTCGATTATATGCCTGATATGGTCAACGCAAAACGCAAAGCGGCAGATTTCTACTATACACATGGTGATGAACTGATGAAAAGTGGGATCAAAGAATCCTGCAGGCAGGCATTTGCCGAATACGTACGTGCCAAAGAATATGTGGGCGATTATGAGGGGATTGATAATAAAATTCAGGATGCAAAACTCAGGGGCATGAGCAGGGTATTTGTTTCAATTCAAAATAATTCTTTATTAAAATTTCCAAAAGAGTTTGAGGATGACCTTCTGGCTCTCGATCTGCCACGACTGAACTCGGAATGGGTTGAATATTATACTCAAAATATTAATGATAATACACAATACGATTATTATATTAATGTGAATGTCAAAAAAATTATGGTCAGCCCAGACCAGTCTTTACAGAGGGATTCAATTATTAAAAAAAGGATTGAAGACGGGTTTACTTATGTTCTTGATAAGAATGGCAACGTAATGCGGGATTCCCTTGGGAATGATATTAAACAGACAAAGTATAAAAATCTTCAGTGTGCTCTTGTCGAAACAGTTCAATCAAAATTCTGCCAGATAGATGGTGATATTGATGTGATTCAGATGAATCCGAATAAAGAACTTGTGAAAGATCCGATAAGGGCTCAGTCAAATTTTGAAAATATTTCCTCCCGTGCTATAGGCGATATTCAGGCACTTGATGCAAAGCAACTTGAACGGACAAAGACATCTATAGTACCTTTCCCAAACGATAAAGAAATGATTATCCGATGTTCGGAATCGCTGAAAAGGACTATCAGGGGGGCAATTCAAAATGACAGGAGGTTTATATATTAGATAACTGCACAATGGTACAAAACATTTGAAACAATTTATTTTCAGGTATAATAGATGATTGAAACAAATAAACCCAGGGAAAGGGCAATTCTTATTGGGATTTTATATCGCGGGCAGGATGAAAGTGAAGTTGAAGACTTCCTGGAGGAACTCTCTTTCCTTACTGAAACTGCAGGAGCAGAGCCGGTGAAACGTTTCATCCAGAAACTCGATGTTCTAAATCCCAGGACTTTTATTGGTTCCGGCAAAATTCAGGAACTCGCATTATTTATAAGCGAAAACAAAATCGATATTGCAATTTTTGATGATGAGCTTACACCAAGCCAGCTTAGAAACATTGAGGAGGCTTTTGGCTGCAGGATTCTCGACAGAACAAACCTTATTCTTGATATTTTTGCCCAAAGGGCACGTACATCTCACGCCCGAACTCAGGTTGAACTAGCACAGTATCAGTATCTTCTTCCACGGCTTACAGGTATGTGGACACATCTAGAGCGACAAAGAGGAGGTATCGGATTAAGAGGACCGGGAGAAACCGAGATTGAGACTGACAGAAGGGTTATCAGGGATAGGATTTCGCTGCTTAAAGATCAGCTTAAAAAAATTGATACCCAGATGACTACACAGCGGAAAAACCGTGGAAAGATGACCAGGGTATCGCTCGTTGGGTATACAAATGTGGGCAAGTCAACTATTATGAATCTGCTGAGCAAATCAGATGTCTTTGCTGAAAATAAACTTTTTGCAACTCTCGATACCACAGTGCGAAAAGTTGTAATTGCCAACCTCCCCTTTCTGCTTTCTGATACTGTAGGATTCATCCGCAAACTTCCAACCGATCTGATTGAATCATTCAAATCAACCCTCGATGAAGTAAGGGAATCTGATCTGCTTGTGCACATAGTTGATATCTCTCATCCAGCCTTTGAAGAACAGATCAAGGTGGTCAATGATACTCTTAAAGATCTGGGAGTATCAGACAAACCACAGATAATAGTTTTTAATAAGATCGATGCATTCACTTATACGGTCAAAGATGAAGATGATCTTACTCCCGTGTTAAAAGATAACTATTCCTTATCTGATCTGAAAAAAACCTGGATGTCTTCAGACAGACACCACCTTACAGTCTTTATTTCAGCAAAAACAAAAGAAAATATAGAAGAGCTGCGTAACATTCTTTATGAAGAGGTAAAGAAAATTCATGTAAAAAGGTATCCGTTCAATGATTTTCTGTATGAATAAGCCCCCTGCCCCATAGCCGTCAACCTAAGGATTTTGTTTAGTTTGATTTACCGGCCTCTCCCCCTCGTTCCCACTCTCCCGATGTGCTACCCTTTATACACATCTTTTAAGTCATAGTTTGTAAATAGGATTATCCACGAAGTGGATAAATATGAATAACCCCCGGCGCCAGCCGGGGGTCGATGCAACAAACAATCTACAGCTCTGAAGGAGCTGAATATAAAATCTTAGGGAAAATACTTCTCAATCGGAGTAATACCAGATTCCAAAAGGATTTTCCTGTATTCTTCCTCAAAAGTCATTTTTTTATGATTTTCTTTCTGATTCTTAATATATTCAATCAATCTATTTATGTCATAATAGGAGCATGTAAATGAGCCATATCCGTATTCCCAGCCGATAAATGCCGGGAACAGCTTACTTTTCTTCATCCAGAGAGAAGACGATACTTTAATATCTCTCACGAAATCCGCAGGTGCAATAGAAGGATGCATATCAGTAAGTATATGAATATGATTTTCAATACCATTTATTCGATAAAGATGACTGTTTTTATTTTTACAGACTCGTGTTATATAAGCATAGAGTTCATTCACATTATCTTGCTTAATGGTAGGTAAGTGTCTTTTTGTATTAAACACGAGATGATAAAGGTGCTGACGATAACTTGACATAGTTTGAGATGTTACATTAATGAAGCGAGAAGATACCAAATTACAAAATAGTCTAATAAATTCCAAATATATTAAGCCCCTTCAGGGCTTGATATCAGAGAGTTATCCTAACCCCCGGCTGGCGCCGGGGGTTATTCATATTTAGCTCTTTCAGAGCTATTTAAAGCATAAGTCAACGTCGGGAAAAAAGATGTGCATAAAGGGTAGCCCACTAGGGGGAGGGGTCCCGATAGCTATCGGGAGGGGAGAGGCTGCCTGAGACAAAGTACCGCGTAAGTGGATCGAATAAACATATTTAATTGATTTTCAGCATCCTTAAAATTAATTAACTCTTAGGTTGACGGCTATGCCCCCTGCCCCCCTAAAGGGGGGTTAATCCTCATTGTTTAAGCATATTTTTCTAAATATTTGGAAATTAGCCCCCCTTTAGGGGGGTTGGGGGGCCGAAATGTATCTGAATTAGTCCAATTGATAGGTTGGGGGGCAATACGTTGCGGTGGTCAATAAAGTTTATTAGCCGCCATATACTCGGCAATCTGAATTGCGTTTGTAGCAGCTCCTTTTCGAACGTTATCAGAAACGATCCAGAGATTCAGGCATTTTTCTTTCGACAGATCCCTCCTGATCCTTCCGACAAAAACCTCATCCCTGTTATGGGCAAGGATTGGCATAGGATATTTGCTCTCTCCGGGATTATCATAAACAACAACACCCGGGAACTGACTTAATAATTGAATTATGTCTTTGATGTCAAAATCCTTTTCAAATTCAATGTTAACAGCTTCTGAATGCCCTCCGACTACAGGGATCCTTACCACTGTAGCAGTCACCATTATTGTCTGATCTTCAAGTATTTTACGGGTTTCGTCAAGCAGTTTCTGTTCTTCAGTTGTATATCCGTCGGATTGAAAAGTTCCACCGTGCGGGAAGCAGTTTTTATCAATCTGATGCGCATAGACCATCTCTCCCTGTATACCGGCTCTTTCGTTCTCCATTTGTGTAACCGCTTTAACACCGGTACCTGTCACCGATTGATATGTAGCAACTACCAGGCGTTTGATTTTATACTTTCTATGCAGAGGAGCCAATGCCATTACCATCTGTATTGTTGAACAGTTCGGATTGGCAATTATCCTGTCACCCTTTTTTATAACATGACTGTTTATCTCAGGAACAATCAACGGAATATTTTTATCCATACGCCAGTATGAGGAGTTGTCAATGACGACAGTCCCGTTTTTTGCAAAAACTGGAGCCCAATCCCGTGAAGTTGATGCTCCGGCTGAGAAAATGGCAAATTCCGGCCTTGCTTCGACAGCCTCCATGACACTTACTACCTTGACGGGCTTCCCTTTAAAAACGACCTCTTTACCAACCGATCTCTCTGAAGCAGCAGGCAATAATTGTGATACGGGGAAGTTTCTCTCCTCTAATACTTTCATCATTGTCCTGCCAACCAATCCTGTGGCTCCAATAACAGCAGTTTTCATACTTATTTTTTTGGAATATATTAAGTTATTGTTTAAATTTACTGTGACATTAAAACTGTCAAAATTAGCTTTTTTTTCAATTCGTCCGCTGCATGAAAAAAGTTATTTTGCTGGCTTTATTAATGCCATTACCGGCATTTGGCCAGATCGTCGAAAACTTTGAATCGGAAAACATTATGAACTGGGTTCAAAGTACTGAAGGGCATTGGAAAGCCGATACCACTGCCAGCCTTTCAGGGAGATTTTCATTACATCATATATTCGATAATCCTGATGCCGGGATTGACCAGATCGGAATCCGGGTTAATAACCTGCATCCGTTACAGGGAATTACCAGATGGTCATTTCTTGTGAGGTATGGATATGATCCTTCATCTTTAAATAACTGGTCAGTATTCCTTATGTCCGATAATGGTCCCGGAAGCATGTCACCGGATGGCGGGCAAAATGGATATGCAATAGGAGTCAATCTCACAGGATCAGATGATACTCTCCATCTCTGGAAAGTCAAAGGCAATCTCGTTACAACTATAATAAATTGCAGGATAAACTGGCAGACAGATATCGGGATTGCCACTGCAGTAAAAATAATAGTTGAAAGAACGCAGGATGGAAATTGGACAGTTTCAGTCAGCAGGACTGATGGAACTCTTATCGGAACAACTTTTGGCACTGATAATGAATTATTCAGCTGGGGATGGTTTGGAGTATATTACAGATACTCTTCAACGCGTGACAGACTTCTCTGGCTGGATGATATAAATATCGAAGGGACTTTTTACGAAGATACTGAAGCTCCTGTTATTACAAGATGTGAACCATCAGGCAAAAAATCATTGGAAATAATCCTAGATGAAGAGCCTGGCAATGGAGTAATGGTACCGGAAAATATTTCATTGAATACTGAAGAAAACAAGTCAATATCTGTAGTAAAGAAAAACAGCCTGATGTACCATATTGAATTTGCAAATGAGTTCATTAATAAATCTATAAATAGTTTGATTCTCAATAAAATATGTGATGTATCAGGAAACTGTTCTGCAAATATCAGGATAGAATTCACTCCTGTGTGGGCAGCGACTGGAGATGTGGTCATATCAGAAATCATGGCTGATCCTTTGCCGGAAGTCTCGTTACCCGGCAATGAATATCTTGAAATAACAAACACGACCGGATATTCATTCGATCTAACGAACTGGAGACTTTCAACAACCGGTCAATACACTCTTTTTCCCGAAACAAGTATTACTCCATCAGGTATAATTATTATATGTTCATCGCAGGATACTTTGTCTTTTCAAAAATTTGGAAGAGTTATAGGTATGAAACAATTTCCTTCTCTTACTGATGCCGGGAGGATCGTGTATATCTCCGATAGTACCGGCACTCTTATTCACGGCGTGGAATACTCTGCAGACTGGTACAAAGATGAATTAAAATCGAAGGGAGGATGGTCACTTGAAATGATAGATACCAGGTTCCCGTTTTACTACCTCGACAACTGGAAAGCCTCAGAATCGAAGAAAGGTGGTACTCCGGGCCTGGTCAATTCAGTTTCGGAAAGTAACCCGGATATTTCATTTTATGGAATTCAGAATGTTTTTCCCGAAGACAGTACCGCAATTCACATCAGTTTTTCAGAACCCGTATTTAATCTTCAGGATAAGACAGGAAACATTAAAATTGGAAATAAGAGAATAACTGATGTTTATCCGGCAGACCCGCTTTTTCGTGAATTCATTGTTAAACTGGCGGATCCTCTTCATAGATCAGAAATTTATCAACTGGAGATTTCAGATGACATTTTTGATTTTGCAGGAAACCGTATGCAAAAATGTGATTATAAATTTGGCCTTACTGAGCCGGCTGTACCGGGAGATATTCTTTTTAACGAGGTCCTCTTCAACCCGCTGCCTGGTGACCCTGATTACCTGGAATTTTATAACTGTTCAGAGAAAGTTATTGATGCTTCACGGCTTCAGGTTGTTTCTATAAATGATGTTTCAGGTGACAAATCAGATGCAGTGCCGGTCTCAGGTGAAGAACGATGCATTTTACCTGGAGAGTATTATGCTATCACCACCGACACGAAAAAAATTTCAGATCGATATTACTCAGCAGATCCTGATCATCTTTTTGAGTCCGGATCTCTTCCATCAATGCCTGATGATAATGGGCATCTGATCTTGTATAACAGGGAGCTTGATATGATAGATGAGTTAGTCTATAATGATGGCATGCACTATTCACTTCTGTCAACTCACGAAGGTGTTTCACTTGAAAAAACTGATCCCCGGGTTAAATCTGACGAGATTGGCAAATGGCATTCTGCAACGGAAAGTTCCGGATGGGGAACACCGGGAGCACCAAACTCGATGTTTACCGAAATGCCTTCAACCTCTGATAAAGTGGTTCTTTCATCATCGAAAATAACTCCGAATAATGATGGCAATGAAGATTTTCTTACGATCAGGATGAATCTTAAAGGGAATGGGAATGTTGTTTCAGTGATGGTTTTTGATGAAGCAGGAAACTATGTGAGGAAGATCGCAACAAATCTTTATGCCGGGGCTGAAGCATCAGTTATCTGGGATGGAACTTCGGATGATGGTTCGCTTGTTAATACCGGAATATATATCATTCTCATCACCCTTTATGACGATACCGGCAAAACAGAACGTTGGAAAAAAGTTTGCACGGTAATTAGGAACTGACGAAAATCATTTAAAGGAAGGGACAGTTTCTTTTTCACCACAAAGGATCACAAAGTAAAACTCGAAGTAACACAAAGACAAAATCAATAATTATGGATAAAGAGGATGTTTTCAAAAAAGTATTAGACTGTTCCTTTAAAGTTCATTCTGCTTTAGGCCCAGGATTACTCGAGAGTGCTTATACAGAATGTTTGTATTTTGACCTGATGCAATCAGGATTAAGAGTAGAGAAACAAAAACCTCTTCCCTTAATATATAAAGAAGTTCATCTTGAAGCAGGATATAGGATTGATTTATTAGTTGAAGATTGTATAGTAGTAGAAATAAAATCTATAGAGGCATTAGCGGATATACATATGGCGCAGATACTTACTTATCTGAAACTGTCAAAATGCAGATTGGGTTTATTAGCGAATTTCAATGTTTTGCATCTCAAAGATGGGATTAGAAGGGTTATCCTCTAATCCTCCGTGTTCCTTTGTGCTGAACTTTGTGATCCTTTGTGGTAAAAAAAAAAGTTATAGAGACGAAATCATTTCCGACATAATTGTTGTCATCCGGGATTCGGTTTTAGCGGCCTCATACTGGACAGATTCATGTGTGGTATACACAATTTTCCCTTCAACACCCAGATCGGTAATAACACTTACTGCAAAACAGGGAAGATTCATGTGACGAGCTATAATAACCTCAGAAGTTGTTGACATCCCGACAGCATCTGCACCGATTATCCTGAAGTATTTGTATTCGGCAGGAGTTTCAAAGGTAGGACCGCTTGTAGCTAGATAAACTCCTTTATGAATTCTTATATCATTCTCTTCTGCAATTATTAATGCTTTATTTACGAGGTACTTATCATATGCTTCTCCCATATCAGGAAACCTGGCACCTATTCTTTCGTCATTCGGTCCAATCAATGGATTTGGTAAAAGATTTATATGATCAGTAATTACCATTATATCTCCAATCTGAAAGGAAGGATTAACTCCCCCGGCTGCGTTGGACAGGAACAGACATTTAATGCCAAGATATTTCAGGACTCTGACCGGCAATGCTACTTGTTCAGCGCCATGACCCTCATAATAATGGAATCTTCCTTTCATTGCAACGACCTTTTTGCTGCCAAATTCTCCATAGATTAGTTTACCTGCATGACCTTCAACTGTTGAGATCGGGAAATTTGGGATATCTTTATAATCTATTTCAATACGCTTATCAATTTTAGCAGTAAGTTCACCCAGCCCGGTCCCCAGAATTATACCTGCATCAGGATCAATAATCCCTTTTGCCCTCAGAAACTCTGTTGTTTCGTTGATTTTTTCTAACATAGTTAATTATCAGATTATCAAACACATCTTTATCTTCATTCAAAAAATGTATTCCAATTGGGATGAAAAAAAATGCTGATCTTATCGGTTCTGCAATATTAGTAAATTCACGCAATCTGACCGCATCTTTTTCTGTTGTAAACAGATACCTGTTTGCCGACATCAGACTATTATAAGCAGAAGAAAAACTGAGCAGGTCTTTTTCATTAAAACTATGATGATCAGAAAATGGGAGATGAATTATCTCACTGTAACTCTTTTGAAGATACTCTTTCAGAGGTTGTGGATTAGCTATTCCTGTTATAAGAACAATTCCACAACCGGTACATTCTGAAAAATCATTTTGAGTTCCTTCGGGGCAATTCTCAAAAACAGGGACAGGAGGTTTATATCTGAATGTTGTAAAATAGAGATTCTGATAAGGCGACTTGTTTATTTCTTTTACAATCAGTCTTCTTTGAATCGGTGATATGTTTTCCGGAGATTTGGTGATCAGTATAATATCGGCTCTCCTCATATTTCCTTTGCTTTCCCGCAGATTGCCATAAGGAAGCATGTGATCCCTGAAAAAAAGTCTGTCAAAATCGGAAAGAAGGATCGAAAAACCTGGAGTTATCCTTCGGTGCTGGAAACCATCGTCCAGAATAATTACCTCGGTCCCGGGATATTCCTGTAAAATCCTGCTTACACCCTGAACACGGTTTCTGTCAACTGTTACCAGCACATCAGGAAAATTACGGAATATCTGCATGGGTTCATCCCCAATTTCATTTATTAGCGCTGATGATGAAGCAATTCTGAAGTCGCGGGTCTTTCTCTTGTAACCTCTGCTCAGGGTTGCTACCTTAAAGTTTTCCCTGAGCAATCCTGCAATGTATTCAGTATGCGGGGTTTTGCCTGTACCACCAACAGTAATATTCCCGACACAAATAACGGGAAAAGGAAACTCTACCGAGGGAAGAATTCCGGCATCGTACAAAAAATTTCTGATGCCGGTTATAAGGCCATATAGAAGCGAAACAGGATAGAAAAGTATATTTTTAATATGTATCATGTTCTGATTAAAACAGTGCCGGTCGTTTTACCCCCCATCCCCCCTGAAGGGGGGCTAATCTCTGAACGCCAACGTAATTTTTCTTACCTTCACAATTTAATCCCCCTTTAGAGGGAAGTCCTCCGCCACTTAGCGGAGGACAGGGGGCTTTTACTTCCAAGACAGAATCACTCTAAGGGGGATGTCCTTCGCCAACTGGCGGAGGACAGGGGGCCTTAACTTTCAGTGTATATCAATAAAATATGGAAGCCTTGCCTGTACTCCTGTCATATCTTTGATTTCCTGAACCATATTATAGTACTTTACCGATTCTCCAAGTTCGTTTTTCAGAATACTCATTCTTACCTCTCCGCTAAGCTGGGATAGAATTCTTGTATATGGATCTTCAAGCGCAGGCAATTCTCTTACTGAAAAGGATTCAATGCCAGCAAGTTTTGCGGCTCCTTTAATTGCATCTTTAAGTCCGCCTGTTTCATCCACAAGACCAATTTTTAATGCACTGGTTCCGCTCCAAACCCTTCCCTGCCCGATGCTGTCGACAGATTCCTTACTCATCTTTCGTCCTGAAGCTACTTTACTTATGAAATCGTTGTAGATCTTTTCAACGCTCAATTGCATTAAATCTTTCTCATAGGATTTCATTGGCCTGAAAATTGAAGGGAAATCTGAATTTTTATTTGTATTTACAGTTTCAGTCGTCAATCCAAGTTTTTCCTCCAGAAGCTTGCCGGCATTTGGTATCAGGCCGAAAACACCGATTGACCCTGAAATAGTCATAGGATCGGCATAGATCTTTGTTCCGGGGGCAGATATGTAATAACCTCCCGAGGCAGCGTAATTGCCCATTGATATTACCACCGGTTTTACTTTGGCTGCCAGATCGAGTTCTCTCCAGATTATATCAGCAGCTGTTGCACTGCCGCCAGGGGAATTAACTCTCAGAACAATTGCTTTAACAGAAGTATCGCGCCTTACCTTTCTGATCGCATCGGCATAATAATTTCCTCCTATGTTGTTAACGTTGCCTTTCCCTGTGACAATAATTCCCGATGCATAAACTACAGCTATTTTGTTCTTTGCAGAATAAGTCGTTTTAGGATCAGGGACTTTACTGTATTTGGTCATAGATATCAGATTAAGATCTTTATCTTTGCTTATTCCGGACCTGATTTTAAGTGTGTCAATTAATTCATCACGGTATATCAGTCCGTCAACCAGTTTAGTTTCAAAAGCTCTGGATGCAAGATTCCCTTCAAGGTTATCAGCAAGCCTGTTAAGTTGTTCAGAAGATATATTTCGTGATTTTGATATGTCTGTAATAACCTGATTCCATAATGAGCCGGCATAATCTTTAATCTGGGTTTTGTTTTCCTCACTTAACTTATCCAGAATAAATGGTTCTACAGCGCCTTTAAATTTACCATGCCGGGTCACCTGGACTTCAATGCCGATCTTTTCAAGAGCTTTTTTGTAAAACATTACTTCACTGCTCAGACCCTTGAAATCGACCATTGAGCCGGGGTTAATATAAATCTTGTCAGATGCAGTAGCCAGATAATAACACTCCTGATTCAGGATATAATCTGAATAGGAGATAACAAATTTTCCATTTTCCCTGAATTTCAGAAGAGCGTTCCTGATCTCTTCGGTTGTCGCCCAGCCTGTAGGAAGAAGTCCGTTTTCTATCAGGATACCCTTGATCTTACTGTCACCTGCGGCTTTTTCAATGTTATAAAGAATTTCATTAAGTCCTGGAGCCGGAGAAAACGTCAGATTTAACAGATCAACTCCGGAAAATGGATTCTGATCTCCCCTGTCGGGAATCGTTACGCCTGCTTTTAATACCAGAATAGAATTATTACTAATTGAAACGGGTTTGTTACCCGATGAAACAATAGCGCTAAAACTTGCAAGCATCACAATGAAGAAAAGAAAAGAAGCAATTATTATGCCTGTTATTGTTGCCAGAGTGTATTTAAGAAAGCTTTTCATCTTCTAAACGAATTAATGGAATGAATTTTAAATATATAAAAAACAAAATGAATTTGTAAAGGTATACATATTTAATACTTTTGATATCAGATTGGTTTGATTATGAAGATTGCATTTCTTGGCATCGGAACAAACCTTGGAGAAAGGGAAAGCAATCTTGAACAGGCTGTTGCAAGAATTGAGGAGTACATCGGAACGATTTTAATTTCTTCTTTAGTCTACGAGACTGAGCCGTGGGGATTTCAGGCAACGGATGAATTTCTCAATCTGGTTGTGAAGGTTGAAACAGAGCTGACCCCTTCCGGATTATTGGGAAGAATTCTGATGATAGAATCTTTGTTAGGCCGGGTCAGATGCCAGACGCAATACTCATCAAGGCTGATTGATATTGATATACTCTTTTATGAGGATATGATTATAGAAAAAGAAACTTTAAAAATCCCGCATCCTTTATTGCATAAACGGAAATTTGTTTTGGTTCCCCTGTGTGAAATTGCACCTGAGTTGATTCATCCTGTTCTGAAAAAAACTGTTGCTGAGCTGCTGGAAATATGTGAGGATAAGAGTGAGGTGAAAAAATACAAATAAGAATCTTTTAGTTTTGTTCATAGACCCCCCTTTTAATCAAATGAACTCACCCCCCATCCCCCTCTCTAATTCTTAGAGAAGGGGCGTAATTCACTGTATATCACTCTGATTCCCCCTCTTTACAAAGTAGAGAGGGGGATTAAAGGAGGTGAGTACATACGGATTAAGGAAGAAAATGGCTTATAATTTTTTTAGATTTTTTACAAAAGACCATTATCCGCAAAACTGTAATAATCTTTATCTGAGATTATAAGATGATCGAGAAGCTGAATGTCCATCAGATTGCCTGCCTCTTTTATTTTCTGGGTTATTTTTGAATCNNTGCCACTGATACCACCCTGACTCAGTTTCATCCTGTTAATCACTTTATTTGATCTGTTCAGGAACAAGATCCAGAACTCTTCATGAAGCAGGTCAGAAAGCAATGGTTGAAAAATGTCAGCAACATCTTTTGAACTCCTTATCTGAGGAACATCCTGAACTTCAGCCAGTTTTCGTCTCCGGCCAAGCTCAAGGGAGGCTGCAATTGTTACAGCCCTGGCTGTGCCTATACCTCGTATCTTTTTCAGGTCGGCTATTGTGAGTTTGCCAAGGCTGTTCAGGTTATTGTCCACAATACCCAATAATTCGCGGCCAACATCAACGGCCGATTTGTTCTTTGTTCCGGAACTGATGAGGATTGCCAGCAGTTCGGCATCACTCAGACTCGCAGTGCCTTTCTGAATAAGCTTTTCCCTGGGTCTGTCTTCAACAGCCCAGTCAGTAATTTTAAGTGACATCCAGCAACGTTTTGAAATGCTTATGCAAGGTATATAAAAAAGGTCGTATCATAACGATACAACCTCCGAATTATTTTATAATAGTATCTTATAAGCTGCTAACGTGCTTAACAATTGAGGACTTCAGATTTGAAGCTTTTTTCTTGTGAATAATATTCTTCTTAGCCAGTCTGTCGAGCATAGAGGTTAATTTTGGAAGAAGGACCTGAGCCTCCTCCTTGTTGCTTGTTCCACGTAGTGCCTTCAGAGTATTACGCGCCGTTTTTGCATAATATTTGTTATTCTCTTTTCTGACATCGATCTGCCTGATCCTTTTTTCTGATGATTTATGATTTGCCATTTATATATGAATTATCTTCTGACTCTAAAAATTGTAGTCCATAGGGGAATCGAACCCCTGTTACCAGGATGAAAACCTGACGTCCTAGCCACTAGACGAATGGACCGAACAAAGAACTTTAAAATGCGGATGCAAAGAAAGGATGTTTTTTTTGAACCGCAAAATATTTTAACCTAAAAAAATGTCTGATTAAAAGGTTCTTTCGATCCGGCAACCTGTTTATAGCAATGAAGTGTACTTTCATCCTAAACGTCACATATCTGAATGCATTTACGCAAGGACTCCAGCTTGTCTTTTTGAGAAGGAACAAATTCCTGGCCTACAAAGCCTTTATATCCTGTCTTTAACAGAGCTCTCATAATTGCCGGATAGTTTAACTCCTGTGTATCATCAATTTCGTTTCTTCCCGGTACACCGCCTGTGTGAATATGTCCAATGTACGGACTGTATTTTGTAATAGTGTCTATAATATTCCCTTCCATTATCTGCATGTGGTAAATATCATATAGAAGCTTAAATCTCTCTGATCCAACCATTTCACAAAGTGCTGAACCCCAGGTTGTTTTATCGCACTGATAGTCTTTATGCCCGTAACTGTTAAGAAGTTCCATGATAATTGTAACACCATATTTTTCAGCTGTTGGCATGAGCTTACGGAATCCTTTCGCGCAGTTTATCATTCCTTCATTATTATCCTGTCCTTCGCGATTACCTGAGAAACAGATTAGGTTTGGAACACCTGCTGCTGCTGCTTTAGGAATCATGTTCACATAATCGGTTATCAGTTTGTCATGGTTTTCAATACGGTTAAATCCTTTAGGAATGCCCCAGTCTGTTGCATATCCTACAGCACATTTCAGACCTGCGTTCTTAACAATTGCCCAATCTTTTTCGCCCAGTAATTCAATAGATTCGATACCCATTTCCTTGCAGGCCTTTGCCAAATCCTCAAGCGGAATATCATTATAACACCATTGGCTGACTGAATGATGGATATTACCTTTCAGTCGTGTAGCTTCCTCACTTATACCGCCAAAAACACTGTTTAACGGGGTAGCTGCAGTTACAACTGCTGCCCCTGCGATACGTCCTATCATTTTTCTTCTGTTCATGGTTTATAATCTTTGAAAAATTCAGTTTAAAAGTAGTAAATATTTATTTGTTCTCATTCTATTTTCTTCATGACCCACTTCTCAACCTTCCCCGCCAGCAGGCCGGGGAAGGAGCTAAAGTAAAACCATTTCCCCCTTGGGGGAAACAGGAAAGGGGGTAAATTGACGAACCAAATTAATGTAGTAATCTGGCGTATAGCGATCTTGATCTTAATATTCTATATTTGTGTCAGATATACGAACGCCGGTTTATTTTATGCAGATTCCTTCACGACACGATTACAAAGTTGGACATATCATCGAGCTGCTTCGAAGCGGAGAGAACTTTTTTGCTGCTTGTGAAAAGGTGATAGATGAAGCAAAACAATTTATCCATTTTCAGACCTATATAATTGATGATGATGAGACAGGCAGACGTATTGTGAATGCGCTTATCAGAGCTGCAGAAAGAGGAATCAGAGTCTATTTTCTTCTTGATGCATATGGAGGAAATAGTTTTTCGAAAGAACTGATAAACAAGGTTGAAGAAGCCGGGATTCTTTTCCGGTTGTTTTCCCCGGCATTAATTACCAGGGGATTTCAGTTTAGTCTCAGACTTCATCATAAAGTTCTGCTCGCCGATGGTGATACCGCGATTATCGGAGGTATGAACATTGCTGACCGTTATCATGGGAAGGCAGGTTTTAAAGAATGGCTCGATTTCGCTATTCTGATAAAAGGTCCTGAATGCGCTCATGTTCTTTTTATTCTTAAGAGGCTCTGGAACAGAGCTTTTATCTCAAGGAAGGAGAGATCGAGGGAGACNNAATTGGTACAGAAACAAAATTGAGATATTGAAGAGCTATCGTTCAGCACTGAAACATGCGCAGAACCGCATGACAATTTTTGGCAGTTATTTTTTGCCGGGAAGAAATGAACGCAGGCTCCTTAGAAACGCAAGCCGCAGGGGAGTAAATATTAAAATAGTTCTTTCGGCCGATTCGGATTCACCTGTTTTCAAACGGGCCACAAACTTTCTTTATGATTTTATTCTTCGGAATAACATCATTATCTATGAATACCTGCCATCAAATCTGCATGCTAAAGTAGCAACTGTTGATGGCAGATGGAGCACAATAGGCAGTTATAACATGAATCATCTCAGCGATTACGGCAGCATCGAGATGAATGCAGATATACTTGATAACCAGTTTGCAGAAAAGTTTGAAGGATTTCTTCAGGAGATCATTGAAAAAGATTGCCGACAAGTGACTTTTGAAGAGTATATCCGGCGTAAAACATGGCTCTTCCAGCTGACCGACTGGTTTTCTTACCAGATGATAAGGATAATGATGAGGCTCATGTTTGCCCTTGCGGCAAAAAGATCAAAGCCAAATTACCCGTGAAAGTAGTAGAGACGCCCAATTTGGGAGTCTCTACTAGTAATTATTGCGAGAAATAGTCTAACTAAAACTGATGAAATCCCATTGACACAAACTCCAGTACCTTGGGTAGTGATTCCCTCCAGTAAGTCCAGTTATGGGCACCATCGCGGATCCTGAACTCATGAGGTATCTCTTTCTGACGCATAGCAATATGAACCAGGCAATTGCCTTCATAAAGAAAATCATCATCACCGCAATCGATATACCATCTTACCGCTTTTTTCTGATCATCGGGCATATTCTGAATAAGGCTCAAAACGCTGTAACGCTTAAAATATGCTTCTTTGTCAGCATCAGTGATTCCTTCGACACCCTGCCAAAGCTTGTAATTTTTTAATTCATCAATATTCTTTGGCCCGGTTGCCGCACTTAAGGGACAGGCTGCTGAAAACAATTCGGGATGATGAAGAGCATAAATGAATGTTCCTTCACCTCCCATCGATAAGCCGGCAATTGCCCTGTATCTTTTGTCAGCCTTTATACGATATTCCTTTTCAATGAAGGGCATGAACTCCTGGAAGAAAAAATCCTCATATCGCCATTCTCCTTTAACATCATTTACGTAACCCCTCTTGCCGGTATTGGCATCCGGCATTACAATTATCATGGCGGTCGCAGTTCCTGATTTTATTGCTTCATCGGCTATGGTCAGAACTTCCCCGAATTGTACCCATCCTGTTTGATCATCACCGGCTCCATGCAGGAGGTAAAGAACAGGATAACTACGTTGCGAAGTTTCGTAATCAGGAGGGAGATAAACAGCATATTTCCTGTCCATTTTTAATATTTTACTGGGAATGCTAAGATCATCTTTGACCTTCCCGGATTGACCATACAGGCAAAAAACAAATGCCGATAGCAAAAGGGTTGACAGAAGTCTTTTCATAATTATTAGTTATAAGAGAATTATCCTGGAGCATCATAATTTTTCCTCAGCACTGAACCGTATATTCAAATCTTTTACTGAAGCCAGACTTTCCATTAACTCGGGCAGATAGTCTGTAGATGAAATAAAAGTCCATAAATATGCAACTATGGCATAAATTCTTCCGGTTGTAAATTTATCAACATCAACGCATATAAACAGGACAGCAACAAAAATGATGACAAGCAAAACCTTGACTGAACCGTAACCAAACGCATTCCATCTGGCAATCCTGGTTTTAGGAGATATGGTATTGAGATAAAACTGACTGATCTTTGAAGTGTCTCTGCTTTCTATCAGATGAAATAGTTCTTCCTGGTTATCGTGGATATTTTTTTGAAGAAATGTGACTTTTTTCCGGTTTAGATTATTTATATAAGCTATGGGTATAATAACTGCCAGACAGACCATGGCAATTCTGTAATCATAAAAGAATATGGCAATTATTGCTCCGGCTGTTGCAGTCAGTTGCCACATAACTTCAGGTAAGCGCTCTTTAAAGAAAGCAATATATTCTTTTACAAGTTCTGCTCTGACAAGCATTTTTGAAAACTGATCTTCACGGCATTTTGATTCTATGACTACCTCTGTGGCAATGCTTGCATACATTTTAGAATAGATGCTGCCATTAAAAAGCCGGTGAAGAGTTCCTCCGACAACATTTATTAAATAAACAATTATCCAGATAACAAGAGGGGTAAAATAATCTATCTTTTCGTGGTCATAAAAGTGATCAATGAGTGAATCCAGTAATTTCCCGAAGAATGTAGGTTCAATTATAAACGATACATTTTCAACAAGAACAAAAAGAAGTATTAACGCTATGGGATACTTATGTTTTAATACTATTTCTTTAAAAGTCATTTGTTTTTGTCTTTAGAATATTGGTGGCTAAATTTAGACAAATAAGTGTTCATTAGCAATGACAGACATCTTCTAATTGACATTCGTGTTTCCCTAGAATAACTTTTTGTTTCCTGATGGCAATTCTTAAACTACTGTACAATTGTATGATGCAATAAACTGGAGATTCATGAAATTTGCCTACTTTTAATACTCATTAATAATCTGCATATGAAAAAAATATTATTCATTATGGCCATCAGCCTGAGTATAATGAACTGTAGCAGAAATAACAAAGTGGATGGTGTTTATCGCTATTACATGGGGAAAGTTCAAAACTATGATATCTGGATTATAGATGGAAACCAGGTAAGATTGAAAATTTTCAGCTCATTCCTATATGGTGGAAATGAGCAGAGGTACCCGTTTAATCCAAAAGGAGAAATTTGGATCGATAATGCCATATCATGTGAAGAGTACTACCTTACACTGGCTCATGAGTTAAATGAACGTCATCTGATGGCGAAATTCGGATGGAAATATATTACTGCCCACGATTCGTCATTATCACTTGAGCAGACAATCAGGCATTCAAATGAAGAAATATGCAGGGTCCATGAGGCTTCTCTGAAAAAAGTTGTGGCGACGGATTACGACAACATAAAGGAAATTAAAAGCCTTCCGGACAGTATTCAGATTAAGAACATATATCGAATTCTGATGGGAAAACGGGAAGGAATTGATATCTGGATCGTGGATGGCTATATGGTACGGAAAAACATTTATCCTGATTTTGGTTTCAGCGGCAACGACCTGTCCTATCATTTTATACCACCAAAAGAGATTTGGATTGATGGTCAGGTCACATGCGAAGAAACTGAATATTCAATAGCAACTGAGCTGATGGAAAGGAAATTGCTTGATAAAGGAAAATCTTATGATGATGCTTACAGCGACGCGATTGACATGACTACAAAGCTGCGTGATGATATGGTGAAACTTGCAAAATCTCATTTCAGGATTGCAATTCCCGATTCCATAACTATGTACTCCGGAACTATTGACCCTAACGAAAAATAGTCTTCCCGGAAATTGAAGGCGGACCTTTCTGAACATAAATACCTGGAACAAAAATCCATAGAATAGTGTTTAATGGGTAAAGAAAATATGACAATACATCTTTTTAATATTGCCAACTTCAAAGTCGATGGTGGTGCTATGTTCGGTGTTGTTCCCAAAGTGCTCTGGTCGCGTGTTTATTCATCTGATGAAAATAACCTCATTGATCTTACCCTGAGATCACTGGTGGTTGAAACATCGGGCCATGTGATTCTGGTTGACACAGGATGGGGGGATAAGCAGGATAAAAAATTCTTCAGTCATGTAAATCTTCATGGGGGAGAAGGATTAATACAGGGACTTAAAAACAGAGGTTACAGGCGGGATGATATTACCGATGTTTTCCTTACGCATCTGCATGCCGATCATTGCGGGGGAGGAGTAAAGGGGGAAAAGGGAGGTTATAACTATGAACTGACCTTCCCGGGAGCCACCTATCATGTCAGTCGAACACAATGGGACTGGGCTGCAAAAAATAATCTGCGTGAAGCTGATGCGTTTCTTGAAGAAAATATATTGCCTATAGGTATGAGCGGCCATCTTAATCTCGTAGAAGAGGAGGGAGATTTATTCCCCGGTTTTTCAGTAATGATCTGTTACGGACACACTCCCGGACTCATGATCCCTTTAATAAAATATATGGATAAAACACTTGTCTATACAGGAGATCTTATACCTACAGTTGCACATATTCCGATTAACTGGAACATGAGCTACGATATCGAGTCGCTTAAGACAATAGAAGAAAAGAAGAGGCTTTTGAATGAAGCTCTCTCAGGTGGATACATTTTAGTTTTTCAGCACGATGAACACATTGAATGCTGCAATCTTGAAATGACTCCAAAAGGGATAAGAGCTAAAGAAAAATTTGAATTTAAAAACATTTACTGATAACTGTTAATTAATTAACAAAAGAACTATGGCAGAATTTATTTACGAGAAACCTTTTCAAATTGAGAGGGACTCCACAACCTACAGACTGCTGACAAAGAAATATGTCAAGGTAATTAATGAAGGAGGCAGGAAGATCCTTGAAGTGGATCCTAAAGGTCTGGAAGTTCTTGCCAAAAAAGCTGTTTCCGATCTTTCTTTTTACCTCAGAACATCCCACCTTGAAAAACTTGCTGCGATCCTTGACGATCCGGAAGCAACGGATAATGATCGTTTTGTTGCCTATATGATGCTCCGTAATACCGTGATTTCATCAAAAGAAGATCTGCCATGGTGCCAGGATACCGGAACTGCAATAGTAATAGGCAAAAAGGGAGAGGATGTCCATACCGGAGGCAATGATGCCGAATACCTTTCAAGAGGGATATTTGAAACTTTTAAGACCAAGAATTTAAGATATTCGCAGGTTGTCCCATTTTCAATGTTCGAAGAGAAGAACACAGGAACTAATCTCCCGGCTCAGATAGATATTTATTCTACAGGAGGCATTTCCTACGAGTTTCTATTTATAACAAAGGGAGGTGGCTCTGCTAATAAAACATTCCTGTACCAGCAAACCAAGTCATTGCTAAATGAAGAATCTCTCATTAAATTTGTAAAGGAGAAGATAAAAGATCTGGGCACATCGGCCTGTCCACCTTATCATCTGGCACTTGTTATTGGCGGGACTTCAGCTGAGGCTACACTTAAAACGGTCAAAGAGGCCTCTGCCGGTTATCTCGACCAGCTTCCACTGACAGGTAATGCAGCCGGCCGTGCATTCCGTGATATTGAGTGGGAAAAGAAAATTGAAAAAATATGCCATGAATACGGTGTCGGCGCTCAATTCGGAGGTAAATATTTTGTCCATGATGTCAGGGTTATCAGATTACCGCGACATGCAGCTTCATGCCCGGTAGGACTTGGTGTAAGCTGTAGTGCCGACAGAAATATTAAAGCGCACATAACAGAAAAAGGTATCTTCATTGAAGAGCTTGAGAAGAATCCTGCACGTTTTATGCCGGCAAAAGCACCGGAGCTGGAAAACCCTGTAGAAATAGATCTTGATCGACCTATGAATGAAGTTCTTGCCGAACTGACGAAATATCCTGTAAAGACCAGGTTGAATCTCACTGGTACCCTGATCGTCGCAAGGGATATCGCACATGCTACGATTAAAAAGATGCTCGATGAAGGCAAACCAATGCCTGAATATTTTAAAAATCACCCTGTTTACTACGCAGGACCGGCTAAGACACCCAGGGGTATGCCGTCGGGGAGTTTTGGACCTACCACAGCCGGACGAATGGATTCTTATGTAGATCTTTTCCAGAGCTTGGGCGGATCATTAATTATGCTGGCTAAAGGTAATCGCAACAGACAGGTAATCGAAGCCTGCAAAAAATATGGTGGATTTTATCTCGGATCAATAGGAGGACCGGCAGCAATATTGGCAGCAGAGAACATTAAATCAGTCGAGATTGTTGATTTCGAAGAACTTGGAATGGAAGCAATCCGTCAGATCCGGGTTGAAAATATGCCTGCCTTTATTATTACTGATGATAAAGGGAATGATTTTTTTGATGAATACAATAAATAATCAGGTAGGATTTTCTCTGTGAACCTGTGGACCTTCTTTGCTTCTCTGTTACTCATGAACTCACCCCCTTGAGTTCCCCCTCTCTGCTTCGCAACGAGGGGGAAGTTATTATACTTAGATTTGATTAGGATGGGTATCTAAAATTCGACTAAATATTTATAAAACACTAAATTAGCTCCCCTCGTTACGAAGTAGAGAGGGGCAGGGGG
>PLML01000125.1 GCA_003141525.1 Bacteroidales bacterium | reverse complement strand
AATTATTTACGGAAGAAAAAGGTTGAAGAATAAAGAAACTGGATATTCCAAGACAAGACTGAGAAGTTCATATCTTACTCTTGTTATTAGCGTCTCACTGGTACTTTTTCTTCTGGGAGTTCTGGGACTTGTTCTTATAAATGCAAAGGAGTTGTCGGATTATCTGCGGGAAAGTCTTTCATTCTCGATAATGCTTGACGATGAGGCAAAAGAACCCGACATCAGGATGTTGCAGAAGGATCTTGATGCCAAGCCTTATGTAAAATCGACTGAATATGTTTCAAAGGATGCGGCGGCTGCAAAAATGAAAAAAGATCTGGGAGAAGATTTTATAAGTTTTCTTGGTGATAATCCCCTTCCGCCCTCCATCGATGTATATCTTCATGCAGGATCCACAAGTCCCGATAGCGTGGCAAAAATTGAAAAATATGTACGGGAATATCCTTTTGTAAAAGAGGTTTACTACCAGGAATCATTGCTTTTCCTTATCAATGAAAACGTTAAAAAGATCAGTTTGTTTCTTCTGGTGATAAGTACTTTCCTGTTTCTCATCGCGCTGACTATAATCAGTAATACAATCAGATTATCAATATATTCAAAGAGATTCCTGATCCGGACGATGCAGCTTGTGGGTGCGACACGGGCATTCATACGAAAGCCATTTATTATTCAGAGCGCTATTCACGGACTTCTGGCAGCACTGGTTGCAATGAGTTTATTAATGGGACTACTTTATCTGATTGAAAAGGAGTTTTTTCTGATGTTCAGCTTCGAAAGCACCTATCTTCTGCTTCTTCTTGGGACTTCAATTATAATAACGGGTGTATTGATTAATATCATTTCTACATTTTTTTCCGTTAACAAGTATCTTAGTATTTCTGAAGACAAACTTTATTATTGATATATTATGAGCGCAAAAAACGACAATAAAGAAAAATTAAATTTTGCTCTTGGCCGCGAAAATTACAAATTGCTGGCTATTGGATTCTGTATAATATTGATTGGGTTTCTGCTGATGCTTGGTGGCAAATCTCCAAGTCCGGATAAATTCAGCGAGAACATTTTCAGTTTCAGGAGAATTACACTTGCTCCGATTGTAGTGCTGGCAGGTTTTATATTCGAAATATGGGCGATTATGAAAAAGCCTAAAGAGTAGGTTTTCATGTCATCAGAAAAGGCAATAGTTTTTGAAGAAGGTAAAGTATTATTGTTTGATAAACCTGTTTACTGGACTTCGTTTGATCTTGTGAATAAGGTAAGAATTATGATCCGAAGCACCTTGGGAATCAAAAAATTAAAGGTTGGTCATGCTGGTACACTCGATCCTCTGGCCACTGGATTAATGATTATTTGTACTGGTAAGGCTACCAAAAAGATTGATGAGTTCCGTGATCTGGATAAAGAATACGTTGCTACATTTCACCTTGGAGAGACAACCCCCTCTTTTGATCTTGAAACAGAGACTGATAATCATTATCCGATTGGTCATATAACTGAAAAAATGGTGAGAAATGTGCTGGTCGGTTTTTTAGGTGAACAGAAACAGTTTCCCCCAATGTTCTCTGCTAAGCTGATAGCGGGCAAAAGAGCATATGAATTTGCCCGGCAAGGGGTAGAAAAAAAACTGGAACCTGTGACAGTTTTTTTCAGGGAAATCGAATTGCTCTCTTTTGAAATTCCTGAGATAAAAATAAGACTGTTGTGCAGTAAGGGAACCTATATAAGGTCATTTGCCAGGGATTTTGGGCTGGCATTAAAAAGCGGAAGTTATTTATCGTCTCTTGAAAGGACTGCAATTGGAGAATATCACGTGAAAGATGCTTACAGTTTGGATAAATTTAGGGAACATATCGAACAAATGAACTCAGAATGCTGTTCTGAGACAATAAGGAATGCATAAAATTTTCAGATAGCTGGGGCCTTTAATTATTTAAAAAAAACTTCATTCCGATGTAACAAAACTGTTTTTTTTACGTATAAAGGACTTCTTTAATTTAAAATGATTATTTATTTATTATGAAACTATCGCAATTCAGGTATAATTTGCCACAGGAGCTCATTGCGCTTTATCCTTCTGAGAACAGGGATGAATCGAGATTATTGGTTGTTAACAGAAAAAGCGGAGAGCTTCAACACAAGATTTTTAAAGATATTACCGAATATTTTAGCGAGAATGATGTTCTGGTTTTCAACAATACAAAGGTTTTCCCCGCGAGGTTATATGGTAATAAAGAGAAGACCGGTGCTGAAATTGAAGTTTTCCTTTTAAGAGAGTTAAACCGGGAGCAACGTTTATGGGATGTATTGGTAGATCCGGCTAGAAAAATCAGAATTGGGAATAAATTATATTTCGGAGAAGATGATCTGTTAGTTGCAGAAGTTATTGATAATACAACTTCGAGAGGAAGGACTTTGAGGTTTTTGTTTGACGGTACCTACGAGGAATTTAAAAAGACCTTATACAGTCTGGGAGAGACGCCGCTTCCCAAGTTTATAAACAGGAAAGTGGAACCCGAGGATAGTGAAAGATACCAGACCATTTTTGCGAAATATGAGGGTGCAGTTGCAGCTCCTACAGCCGGTCTGCATTTCAGCAGGGAGTTGCTTAAGAAACTTGAGATAATTGGAGTCAAATTTGCCGAAATAACACTTCATGTCGGGTTGGGCAATTTCAGGAGCGTTGATGTGGAAGACCTGACCAAGCACAAAGTTGATTCGGAGAGAATTGTGATCACCGATGAGTGTGTTAAAATTGTAAATAAAGCAAAAGATTATAAGTACAAGATTTGTGCGGTTGGTACCACAGTTGTAAGAACACTTGAGAGTTCAGTTTCCACCGATGGCTACCTGAAACCGTTTGATGGCTGGACAAATAAATTTATCTTCCCGCCCTATGAATTTAAAGTACCCGATATGATGATTAGTAATTTTCATCTGCCATATTCCACTCTTTTAATGATGGTATCGGCGTTTGCTGGCTATGATCTGCTTTTTGATGCATATAAAACAGCTGTTAAGGAGAAGTACCGGTTTGGCACCTATGGCGATGCGATGCTAATCATTTAGTCTTAACGCCCGTTAGATTGCCTTTGCGCCTTGCTGACAGTCACTGGGCTCCGTCTTGATGTCTGTCGAAAATTGTTAAGTCTTTACAGCAAGCAACTAAAGGGAGCAAGACCGCCCAAAGAACGGAACAAGTGCGAAGTGCAAGACCTCAAGGCAATCTATTTTCTATATCATCCTACTCGTTTACCATCATGGTTTTTTTTAAACCAGCACTGCTATTAAAGAATTATTTCCTTTAGTCAAAAAAAACCACAAACCTTTGAAATAATTTTTATCTTTAACTTATTATTAAATGGTTAGAGCGATGCAACCATGGTTTATAATTTGAGGTCTTGAAATAAGTGAATAGTTGACTCCGTTTATATTTGTTAGAACGGATACAAAATATAGTATTAAATATTGATCGGCTTTTAAAAAAAAGAGTTTAGAGTCGGACAATAATTTATTTGCATTTTACTGAACCTGAAAGTTTGAATTCTGCAATCGTAAATATTGTTTCTTTTGTTAATTCAGTCTACGGGAAGCTGAAAGAACGGAATATTAGAAGGTTATTGTTTGTTGCTGGATGCTGGCTGGTGGTTATAGGACCAAACCTACTTGCACAACCACCATGTCCTGCTGCTGCTTTAGGCTACAGATTCCAAAAAACAATCACTTTTGATCATACCAAAATATCGGGCGGATCTGATCTATATAATTTTCCAGTGCTAATTAACATATTAGGCGATGCTGCCTTGAAAGATTCGATTCCAAATGGTGGTCATGTTCAGAATAGTAATGGATATGATATAATTTTTACAGATGCAAATTTTAATAAGCTCGATCACCAGGTTGAAAGTTATAATCCCGTTACCGGGGCTTTAGTCGCCTGGATTAGAATGCCTGTTTTATCTTCCTCGGTCAATACTACAATTTTGATGTTGTATGATAACCCTCAGATCACTTTAGATCCATCATCCTTAAATACATGGGAACCTGGTTATTCTGCGGTCTACCATTTGGGTAATCTTCTTGATGCAACAGCTTTTAATAATAATGGCACAAACTATGGGTCGATTTCAGCCGCAGGTTTTCTTGGTCTTGGGAGGGAATTCAATGGTACAAGCAGAATAGTTGTACCCCGGAGCTTATCACTCGAACCCGCAAATAGCTTGACGGTATCAGTATGGATGAAAAGAAACGGAGCACAGAATGCTTGGGCAACTCCGGTATGGTATGGTGTAAATGATCCGGATCCTTATGGGCCATACGGATTTGAATATAATAGTACAAGTGACAATAATCTTGGTTTTCATATTGGAAACGGTACCATATACAGATATGCTGCAACAGGTGCAATTATTTCTGATAATACCTGGTATTTATTAANNACTTTTGATGGAAGTAATGATAACATCTATCTTAATGGTGCACCATTAACCTCTGTTCCTATTGCTGGCCCAATCAGTCAGTACGGTACTTTTGGAGTTACTATTGGGGACAAAGCGGAAACTGGTCAGGGATTTACCGGATTCCTTGATGAAATCAGAATATCAACGGTAGTAAGGTCAAGTGGTTGGATAGCAACAGAGTATTCAAATCAGAGTTCGCCAACTACTTTTTATGGCATTGGTTCAGAGACAGGATGTTCCGTCTATAGTTTTGCTAATATTTGTTCGGGTTTCCCTATAAAATATAGTGTACCAAATACAACCGGGCATACGTATTCCTGGTCCGTTGTTGGGGGAACGCCCTCATCTACAACCGGAAATAGTATTACTGTTACATGGAATGTATCAGGACCCTATTCAATTCAACTTACAGAATCGGATGGAAGTTGCAATGGAAGTTCAATCCTATATAATATTGTCAGCAATCCACAACCAGTGGCTCAGACAATAACGAAACTTC
>PLML01000192.1 GCA_003141525.1 Bacteroidales bacterium | reverse complement strand
CAGATAGTCTGGCTTTTCTAATATAGTAATATACATCAAGATAATGGTAATAAATAAGTATCGTTTGTAAAATGTGGTAATAAATCTTATATTGATAATCAGATTATTAGCATGCTAAAATAGTTTTCTCACCCCGACCAAAGAAAAAGCTTTTCCGCTTAAGCGGGAAGGCATTATTTTTTATCTTTACATAATAAATTACCCCTGTTTAATGACTAATTATAACCGGATCTCATCAATCGATATCATGAGAGGACTCACACTGGTCCTGATGCTGTTCGTTAACGACCTGAATATGAATGTTGCCCCTGCCTGGCTTGGTCATCGTGAGGCTGAATTCGACGGAATGGGACTCGCCGACTGGGTATTCCCCGGATTCCTTTTTATCGTTGGAATGGCTATTCCATTTGCATTCTCAAAGAGATTTTCATCGGGTCAATCTCTCTATGATATCAGCCGTCATATTCTCACCAGATCTCTGAGCCTGATCATCATTGGCGTACTTATGCTTAACACCGGCAGGGTCAATCCGGAACTTACAGGTTTAAGCAAAAACTTATGGGCTATATTAATGTACCTGGGGGTATTCCTTTTCTGGAACGATTATCCCGATAAAGAAAATAAATTCTTTACAATTACCGGGCTAAAATTTATCGGGCTCACAATCTTTGTTTTCCTGATATTTAAATTCAGATCCGGCCAACCCGAAAATAGTGGTTCACTGATTACAGGTTGGTGGGGCATTCTTGGACTGATCGGCTGGGGATATCTTGTATCAGCATTCACCTATGTTCTTTGCCGTGATTCAATTTTGAAAACATCTTTATTCGCACTGTTTTTTCTTATAATGAATATGCTTTCGGACTGGAAATTGCTTGGATTTCTCAATCCGGTTAAACCAGTCTTCGGAATAATTATTGATGGAAATGTGCCTTTTATTGTTCTATCTGGTTTGATTGGCGGATTACTGATCAGGAAGATTCCTGTTAAAGAATTCAAAAAAGCTATTCTTGTGTTTATTTGCCTGGGCTTAATATATCTGATAGCAGGATTTGTCCTGAGAAAGTGGTTTATCATTTCTAAAATTCAGGCTACTCCCAGCTGGGCAATGATTTGCAACGGTATCAGCTTCCTTATTTTTATACTATTATACTGGATAGTTGATGTCAGGAACAAAATAAACTGGGCATCATTTTTACAGCCTGCAGGGGAGAACTCCCTTACTACCTATCTTGCCCCGGATATACTTTACTACCTGATCTGGAGCTCCGGCATTCCAATACTTATATATAAGCAATCACATGAGCCACTGATCGTAGTTGCCGGATCAATAATATGGGCCCTCTTAATGGTCGGACTGACAGCCCTGCTGGCCCGTCTCAAAATAAAATTAAGGTTATAAATACAGATTCCCTTAGCACTAGTACTGATTTTTAAGGCCAGATCCTTTCAATTCCATGAAATTCCGCCTTATTTAATATAACATTACCGTTTTTTGAAAACAGTATTAACCTGGTGAACTTTTCTGTTGGAAAGACCAGGCTTGTCATAACCAGTCTCCCGTCATCAACAAACAACTCCACAGATGAAGCATCAACAAACATATGCAACTTCAAATCAGTACCCGCAAAATAAGGTGCTTTTGAAATGGTTGCAAAATTTTTCGAGAAACCTGAATTACCTGACACTCTCCGGTCAATATAAAATTGCTTTTGAGCTGCCGAATAGCCTGTTATAAATCTTTCCTTCAGGCCATTCTCAAGAATAATTCCCAGTGAATCAACCCTGGTATCTAAAAATTTAAAGTCAAATAACAATTCACTCTGCATCAGGGATATTTCACCTGTAGAAATCTCTTTTTCACCGGTAAAACTTTGAGATTTAATACTAACTGTATCAGATTCGCTGCGAAGCTTGGTTAATTCTCTCACAGGTTTTGAGATCAGTATATAGTTCCCATTTTCGGCTATTAATGATAATTCGCGCGGGATTGTTGCAGCATTGCGCCAGACAGTTGTTGGCACTACTGTCGCATATTCCCAGTTACTCATCCATCCTATGAAAAGTCTTCTGCCATCTCTCCCCGGAATATTTGACCAGGTGACACCGGCGTAATCATCACGACCCCAATCTATCCATCTGATATTTGAATTGTCAGGTATAAATTTATGCCCGTCGAACTCACCGGTAAAATACTGGGTAGCTGAACCACTATTCGGTTCTCCCGGATTAATGCTTACAAGCATGACCCATTTTATAATATCGGTACCTTCAACTTTAAGAGGAAATAAATCAGGACATTCCCAAACGCCACCATGAGCTCCGATACCCATTCCGAACTCACTTTCAAGATTCCACTCCTTCATGTTGGATGAAGAATAAATATGTACCCTGTCATTTACCGCCATAATTATTTCCCATTTTTTTGTTTGGGCATGCCAGAACATTTTTGGATCTCTGAAGTCCCGGATTCCGGGATTCTTCAGAACAGGATTCCCCGAATATTTAGTCCAGGTTCTTCCTTTATCAAGACTGAATGCAATGCCCTGATTCTGAAATACATTACTCCCACTCTTTTCCAGGATGGGGTTATGGTATGTAAAAATTGCAACCATAGGTGGTTTTTCATCAGAGCCGAATCCGGCGGCGTTTGTAAGGTCTATCACAGCGCTACCGGAAAAAATATATCCAAGCGAATCGGGATAAAGAGCGACAGGCAGATGCTTCCAGTGAATCAGATCAGGGCTCACAGCATGGCCCCAGTGCATTGGTCCCCATACGGAGCTGTCGGGATAGTATTGATAAAACAGGTGGTATTCACCATCGAAATATACCAGACCGTTTGGATCATTCATCCAGTGAGCTTCAGGTGAAAAATGAAACTGAGGACGATATTGCTCATTGTAATATCCGGAAGCTATGCCTTCTGATCTGGATGTTTTAACATGACTTTTGTTACACGAGCCTAGTAAAATAGCAAAAGCCAAAATGCAAATAGGAAATTCTAAAGGTTGTATCATTTTAATGTCTATTTTATTGCCAATAAAAAAGAACTTACACAGAGTCACATAGAGGATCCACAGAGTTCTTATTTTTTATTTTTTGTACTCATTGAGTATGGATAAGCTGCTTCTGTAGTATTCCTGGATTTATCCGGGACACTCTGCATTTTAAATTGTAGCCTCCCTCCTGCCTGTAATTCGGAATGCCGGATGTAGTTTCTTTTAAGTTCTTTTTTATTTAACCTTATATTACCTGCATAAATATTCTCTTTGCTGTTTCCGGGAGCATCAATTATAAGTCTCTTCCCGTTTTCAAAGTTCAAGGTCACCTTATTAAATAACGGAGAACCAATTACATATTCATCAGTACCAGGAGTTACAGGATAAAATCCAAGTGCTGAAAATACATACCAGGCCGAAGTCTGGCCGGTATCTTCGTCCCCACAGTACCCGTCAGAAGTATAATTATAAAGTTTATCCAGCACTTCCCGAACATGATACTGTGTTTTCCATGGCTGACCAGCATAATTATACAGGTAGATCATATGTTGAATCGGTTCATTTCCATGGGCGTAATTGCCCATATTGGCGATCTGCATCTCACGTATTTCATGAATCACCACTCCATAGTAAGAATAGTCAAAGAGAGGGGGAACTGTAAAAACAGAATCCAGCTTTGCAATGAAATTTTCCTTCCCCCCCATCAGATTAATTAGTCCGGCGACATCCTGGAAAACACTCCATGTATAATGCCAGCTATTTCCTTCAGTAAATGCATCGCCCCATTTATAAGGACTGAATGGTGACTGGAAAGTACCATCCAGGTTACGGCCTCGCATCAGTTTCCTGCCATCATCGAAAACGTTTTTATAGTTCATTGCTCTTTTTGCGTACTGGTCAATTTCTGCCCGGGGTTTCCCTGATTTCTTTGCAATCTGCCATATGCAAAAATCTGCATAGGCATACTCGAGAGTACGGGCAGCATTTTCGTTAATACCAACATTATAAGGCACGTAACCAAGACTGTTGTAATAATCTGCTCCCAGCCGTCCAACAGATGATACTGGTCCGGGGCCCTTTGTATTTTTAATTATAGCCTGATAAAGTGTTTCAATATCATAACCGCTTATTCCTTTAATATATGCATCAGCAATCAATGATGCTGAGTTGGAACCGATCATGCAATCGCGATGACCCGGACTCGCCCACTCCGGAAGCCATCCGCTCTCCTTGTAAGTATTAACCAATCCCTCCATTATCTTGCTGTCGACATCAGGATACATAAGAGTAAGAAAAGGGAATAGCGCCCTGAAAGTATCCCAGAATCCATTATCGGTGTACATGTAACCAGGAAGAACCTCTCCATTATAGGGACTATAATGTACAATCTCATTTTTCTCATTGATTTCGAAAAACTGTCGTGGAAATAAAATCATCCTGTAAAGGCAGGAATAGAATGTTCTTTGCTGATCAGGAGTACCGCCTTCGACATCAATCCGGCCAAGCTGTTTATTCCATGCCTCTTTTCCCTCTTTTTTTATTGTTTCAAAATCTTTAATGCCTGTTTCTCTGGTAAGATTCAGTGAAGCCTGTTCCTGACTTATGAAAGAAGAAGCAATCCGGACATTAATTTTCTCCCCCTTTTTGGTTTTAAATCCAAGAACAGCTCCTGCATGATCACCTTCTTCCTCGAGATCATTCATTTTTATGGTATCTCCGTGCCATGTATAAGTCGATGAAAAATCATGGTCAAAGACTGCTACAAAGTAATTATGAAAATTTTCAGGTACGCCACCATGATTGTTACGACAATAACCGATTACTTTACGTTCTGAAGGAATTATTTTCACCATTGATCCTTTATTAAAACCATCTAAAAGGATAAAAGAGGAATCATTTTCGGGAAAGGTAAAACGGAAAATTGCGGCCCTCTCTGTAGGAGTCACCTCGACAGTAACATCATAATCAGCCAGATAGACACTGTAATAGTAAGGTTTTGCTACTTCTGCCTTATGCGAAAACCATGAAGCTCTTTCATTTTCCCCGATTCTGATTCTGCCGGTAATTGCCATCAGCGAAAAGGCTGCATAATCATTGATCCATGGACTCGGCTGATGAGTCTGCTTTATTCCCATAATTTTATTATCATTATAAGTATAACTCCAGCCATTATCCATGTTCCGGGTCTGGGGAGTCCAGAAATTCATTCCCCAGGGTAATGCTATTGCAGGATATGTGTTACCATTAGACAATTTATATTCCGAGTCTGTCCCCATAAGTGGATTTACCAGGTCAGCGGGATCTTTTTCAGGACTCTTACCAAGTTGTTGAATTAAGACAACGACGAGTAACGCTCCGATAGCTATTAATCCGGTAATTAATCTCCTCTTCGGTGTTCCGGAGGCGAACTTTCCAAAACCCCGGTTTGATTGTTCTTCAAAGTTCATATCAAAATTTTCTTATTATAAATATATGAATATATACTTAATAAAACTCTTCCCTCCTTTTGAAGGAGGGGTGGCACGATGAGGGAGCGACGGGGTGGTTGATTTTATTTTTGCGAGTAGAGAATAGATAATATACAAACTCTCCCCTCCTTTTGAAGG
>PLML01000108.1:28892-51541 GCA_003141525.1 Bacteroidales bacterium | reverse complement strand
TTTTCAGCCCTTTCAATTAATAACAGTTCTTATAATTATGATATTTCCAGTCAGAATATCCCGGCAGAGGCGTTTGTGCTTTCTCATAAAGTGAACAGTAAGGGTTTTAAGGCAGATTTTAACTGGTTCCAGGGAAGAAATGAAATTAATTTTGGTGTTGACCTTACAAAACATGAGATATTACCCGGGAGCTATCTTCCTAAAGGAGATTCATCACTTGTTATCCCGAATACTATACCAAGGGAGCGGGCATGGGAAGGAGCTTTATATATTGATGACAAATTCATTCTGACAAATTTTTTGTCTGTCAATGTTGGAATGAGAATGTCAGGTTATTGCTCCTTGGGTCCGGCATCAGTTATGATCTATGACCCCGTGTATACAAAAAGCATATCGACAATTACTGACACACTTAGTTTCAAATCTGGTGCAATAACCAGTAAATATGCAGGATTGGAGCCAAGAGTCTCTTTGAATTTCCGTATTTCAGACAAGAATTCCTTTAAGGTAAATTATAACAGAACACGACAATANNGAAATTGGGGACCAGGTAGCAGTAGGATTTTATGAATTATTATTTAAAAATAATTTTGAAGCATCAGCCGAGTTGTATTATAAGGAAATAAGGAATATGATAGATTTTAAAGCCGGGACGGATCTGATAATGGATGAAAACATTGAAAAGGATGTCATAAATATGAAGGGTAAAGCATATGGTTTGGAATTAGTACTTAAAAAAACAGAAGGGGAAATCCGTTATAGCATAAGCTATACATATTCCAGAACCTTTATTAAAAGTCTCGGTTCTTTTAGCGAGGAAATCATTAATTCAGGTAAGTGGTTCCCTGCTAATTATGATAAACCGAATGACCTGGTTGTGACATTAAATTATCTCTTCTCCCGCCGTATCAGTTTCTCTTCTGATTATACATATAGCACTGGCCGGCCAATAACCTATCCTGTTTCTACGTATTATATGTATGATAATGCGGTGGTGGATTATTCGGACAGGAATCAATTCAGAATTCCTGATTATTCGAGGCTTGATCTTTCTCTGAGAGTAAGCGGGAATCTCAGGTCAAATAAAATTGCGCATCCAAACTGGACATTCTCGGTTTATAATGTTCTCGGAAGACAAAACATTTATTCAATTTATTTTAAAAAGGAAGGAGCTGTTGTCAATGGTTACAAACTCTCAGTGTTTGGCAGAGCAATTCCTTCTGTAACTTATAGTTTTAACTTTTAACATATATGCAACTATATATTTTCAAATATTCATTGATTTTTGCTTCACCGAGCTCCGCTTCTCTCCGGTTCAGGCGATTTAAAATAATATGCATTCAGATTAAACCAATACAATATTTTATTCTTTTTCTGTTTTTGCTTCTTATGAACAGTTGTATTACAGAATTTATTCCTAAGTCTGAGGGGGAAAAGGAACTGCTTGTTGTTGAGGGTTTAGTTACTGATCAGACAGAGCATTATACAATAAAACTATCAAAATCCCTGCCACTGGGGGAAATAAGTGCTTCAAGACCTGTGAGTGGTTGCAGCGTGCAAATTTCAGATAATGCTGGAAATAATTTCAGTTTAAAGGAAACTGTAGCCGGCACGTATATTACCGACNNCAACGGCAATAATATAATTAGCTACCAGTCGTTCCCGGCCGAGATGAACCCTGTCCCCCCGATTGACAGTGTATATTATGAAAAAACAGTTATTGAAAAGGCGTATGAAAACTTCCAGGGTATTGATGGCTGCCAGATTTACCTGGACACTCACGATGCCGAAAACAATTGCAAGTTCTACAGATGGGATTACAAAGAGACATGGGAACTCAACTTACCCTTTGAGATTCAAAATAAAATATGCTGGATATCAGATAATTCTGANNAAAATACAGCATTCTGGTGAATCAATATTCCCTGAATGAAGATGAATTTAACTATTGGCAGGAGTTACAAAAACTTATGGTACAGGTAGGAGGCCTTTCTGATATAATTCCTTCTTCTATTCCGAGTAATATCTGGTGCCCTGACAATCCAAATGAAAAGGTTTTGGGCTATTTCAGCGTTTCAGCAAAGTCGTCGGAAAGGATTTTTGTAAAAGATAATTTTGCGGGTATTATCGATCCATATGCCAACTGTGTTACGGCTATTGGTTACAGCTTCAGTAGTGAGGGATTTAACGTGACTTGGTGGGTTCTTATAGCAAACGTATGTTCATTTCCATGTATAACAAATTATGAAATTACAACACACAAGGAATGTACAGATTGTACTTTTAGAGGTACAACTACAAAACCGTCTTTCTGGATAGATGATAAATAAAAACGATTTGAGAACTAATTTTACATGGCAAAAAAAATAAAACCGGTGATTTTTCTTTTAATTTCTATTCTGTCCACACAGGGGGTATATAGTCAGTTACAGAAGGATATTTCGGAATACCTTAAAAAACAATTCATAAAGTACACCGAAGCGGTTCCTCGCGAAGAAATATTTGTTCACACAGACAGGGATGAATATATTGCCGGAGAAAATGTATGGTTTAATTTATATGTGATAGATAGAAAAAGCTTCAAACCTTCAGTAAACAGCAGGATCGTATATTTTGAATTGCTGAATAATGAGAACAGACCGGTTGTGCAAAAGAGGATTCTGATTGATAAAGGTTTTGGTCCCGGACAAATTGTACTTCCCGATACTCTAAGTTCAGGATCGTATACAATCAGGGCGTATACCAGCTGGATGAAAAATTTTCTGCCATATAATTGCTTTATGAAGGACATTAATATATATAATACATTAAGCAATAAAGACTTTAAACGAAAATTAAATGCAGGCAATTTCATTAAAAAAGAAAATAGTAATAATACCAGGAAGATTAAATACACAGGGTTAACTCTTAATGTAAATAATTCTAAACCGGATATTCTTGAAATATTCGTAAATGCTGATAAGAGATTCCGGTCAGAAAGCAGTGACCTTATTTATATCTTTATTCAGACCCATGGGAATATTAACCATGTTAGTTCTGAAAAGCTGACTGAAGAAACAACAAAGTTTACTGTTCCAAAGGTTTTGCTGAGTGCAGGGATTAATCAGATAACAATATTTAATTCGAAGGGCGAACCTGTTGGTGAAAGATTTATTTATACTCCTTATAAAGAAAGAAATTTACTTAAAGTTCATTCTTTCGATAGTTGTGATCTGAGGGATAAAATCACTCTCGGAATTGAGCTTAAAAATGAGTCATTGCCAGCATTGAATTCAACAAATCTAAGTGTATCTATTGCTCCTCAGTCAATTGACATAAAAGTCATGGACATGGATGATTATCTTGTATTTGGTACGGAGTATGGACTGCCGTGGCAAGAAACGATTAAGGGCAAAAAAAATAATGAGCTTTCTCGTGAAATAATCGACAGTATTCTTCTGAATGTTACAAGCAACTGGATTGATTGGCCAACAATCCTATCCGGAGATCTGCCAGAATTTAAATATAAAATCGAAAAAGAGGATCATCTCCTTTCCGGAAAACTTCTGGCTAACGATCAGCAGGCAGTCCATCCTGGTGAATTACTCCTGATGTGCATCCCCGGTAAAGAGGCCTTATTTCAATATGCAAGAACAGATAATGAAGGGAATTTCAGCTTCAATATTCATATTGATGAAGGGCTTAAAGATTTAATATTCATGCCGGATGATGTAAGCAAAAATCATAAAATTATTATTGAATCATCTTTTTCAGATCAATTTTTTAAGTCAGAGGTATCTGTCGATTCAACCACTGCAACTATACCTGCTTATATTTCAAAGTTGAGTGTGAACCTGCAGGTACAGAAGATTTATGGAGTTTCCGCCATTGGGGACTATTTGAATGCGGTTTTTCAGCCGGTTAAACCATCAAGATTCTATGGGAATCCTGATATAGAACTAGTTCTGGCAGATTACATCGGTCTGCCCGTAATGAGCGAGATCTTTTTCGAACTTTTACCCGACGTTTCTCTGAAAAAGAAAAAATCAACATACCAAATATCAATAACTTATCGCATTGATGACGATCAGTTTTCTATATTGCCATGTTTAATGATAGATGGTGTAATAATTAAGGATGCTTCGATGATCGCTAATCTTGATCCTGAAATTGTAGAGAAAATTGATGTTATTAAGGGAAAATATTTAGTCGGGAAATATTTTTTCCCCGGTTTGGTAAATGTAATTACTAAGTCAGGTGATTTTAGTTGTGTTTCACTTCCCAACTATATGGTAAGGCTACCTTACAAAGTAACAGATCCTGTAAGATCGTTTGCTTCACCTGATTATTCGTCACAAGAAATGAAGGATAGCAGGATTCCGGATTACAGAAATACTCTCTACTGGAATCCATCCGTTAAGCCGGGGAATGACGGCAGAGCCATAGTCGAATTCTGGAGTTCTGATAATAAATCAGATTATTTAATTAATATTCAGGGTATTACGCAGGACGGGGAGACATTCTCATTTCAGAAAATTTTAAAGGTAAAATAAAACCTTAAGCCTTTTAATAGATTTTTACTTCCGGTTATTCGAAAGCCTGATCCAATGGATCTCCAGAAAGGGAAAAAACTATCGTGATTTGTTCCGGTGCTTAAAAAATGATAATATTGTTGAGAAATTGAATGGATTAAGATATTTTACAAAAAATACTCAAACTATATGAGCGCAAAATCAAAAATCGATTTTAACAAGATTGCTCCTTATCTGTTTTCAATAATCAGAATAGCTATCGGCTGGCATTTTTTGTACGAGGGTATTACAAAAATCATTATCCCCGGCTGGAGCTCAGCACCTTATCTGGCAGGATCAAGATGGATCTTCGCTGGTATTTTTAATTCTATGGCAGGTAATACCGGAATTATCGCAATCGTGGATTTTCTGAATATCTGGGGAATGATACTGGTAGGATTAGGCTTGATATTTGGAATCCTGACCCGATGGGCCAGCGCCGGTGGATCGTTGATGCTCCTCTTCTATTTTGTGGCATATCCACCTGTCCCTGGTTTTACTGCCAGCGTTCCGGTAGAGGGCAGTTACCTCTGGGTAAACAAAACACTCATCGAGTTTTTTGTGCTTACCGCCTTTATATTTATTTCATCCGACTACCATTTCAGTATTGACCGTCTTTTTAAAAGATGGAGAGAAGAAAAAGCCCGTAAGCCCGTCGCGGATCTTCCATCAGATGTCATGAGAGGCCTCGGACGTCGTGAGGCAATAAAGGACCTGATATCCATCCCCGCTATCGGCGTTTTTGCGTATGCGTTATACCGGAAGAAGAAATGGGACAGTTTTGAAGAGAAACTTCTTCAAATCGATGGTATAGATGCTAACTCCGGCGCCACATTACTGAAGTTTAATTATTCTTCCATTAAAGACCTGAAAGGTCAGGTTCCCAAAGGGGTTATAAAGCATGTTGGTAAAAATGGACAGCCAGCAGAATTTGAGCTCAGCCGCCTGCTGCTGGGAGGTAATCTTATCGGAGGATGGGCCCACGCCCGCGACCTGATATATGTGTCTAAACTGGTTAAAACTTACCATACCGACGATAAGGTAATGCAGACACTTGCTCTCGGAGAAAAATGCGGGATTAATGCTATAATTTCTAATCCACAGATGGGAAGAATATTTCAGAAATACAGGCATGAATTCCGTGGAAAAATAAAATTCATTTCCGACTGTGGGATAAACCTCGATTTTCAGAAAGGAATTGCGATGTCACTTGCAGCCGATTGGGATGCTCTTTACTGTCAGGGGGAAATAACTGACCGCTGGTCAAATTCTGAATGGGATGATCCCAGGCGCAGAACAGTTGATGAACGAATGGAGCTTATCAGAAAAGGACTCGAGGAGATCAGAAGTCATGGAAAACCAGCTGGAATTGGTGCACACAGGATAGAGGCAATTAAAGTTTGTGTTGAACATGGATTGAAACCGGATTTTTGGGTAAAAACCTGCCACAGTCACGATTACTGGTCTGCAAAATCCAATGCTGAATGGAAAGACAATTATTTCGATTTTGATCCGAAAGAAACCATAAGTTACATGGCAACTCTTAAAGAACCCTGGATTGCATTTAAGGTTTTGGCTGCAGGAGCAATCACGCCAGAGGTAGGACTGAAGTATGCATTTACAAACGGAGCAGATTTTGTTTGTATGGGAATGTACGATTTTCAGATAGTTGAAGATGTAAACATCGCTCTTAATACACTTTCCCAGGTTAACGAGCGTCAACGGCCATGGATGGCATGATTTTAAGAAATAATTGAGAAAGCAGAAAACTATAATTATGAAAAAGAATTATTTAATTCTTGTTTTCGCCCTGATACAGACAATTGGATCTGCACAGAGCTATCCTTTTCAGGATATTCATCGATCTGAAGATGAGAGGATTAAAAACCTTATTTCTTTGCTGACGCTTGATGAGAAAATAAATTCTCTTTCTACCAGACTTTCTGTTCCCCGTCTTGGAATAAAAGGTACCCATACTGTTGAGGGACTTCATGGGCTGGCATATAGCGGTCCGGCTAACTGGGCAGTGAAAGGAGCGAAAGCTTCATCAACAACAACCTTTCCCCAGGCAATAGGCCTTGCCGAAATGTGGGATCCTGAGCTCCTGCAACAAGTCGCCGACTGGGAAGCCACTGAAAGCAGGTATCTCGCTCAGAACAAAAATTTCGGAGTTTCAGGACTTATAGTTTTTGCCCCTAATGCGGATCTTGGAAGAGATATCAGATGGGGAAGAACAGAAGAGTGCTACGGTGAGGATCCGTTCCTGACGGGAACTCTTGTAACTGCCTATGTAAAAGGACTCCAGGGTAACAATCCGGTATATTGGAAGACAGCCTCGCTCATGAAGCACTTTCTGGCGAACAGCAATGAAAATAATCGGGCTTATAACAGTTCTGATTTTGATGAGCGTCTGTTCCACGAATATTATTCTTACGGATTTTACAAAGGAGTTACAGAAGGCGGATCGCAGGCTTTTATGGCTGCTTATAATAAATATAATGGTATTCCATGCACGGTTAATCCGGTCCTGCGCAATGTTGCAATGAAACAGTGGGGGTTAAGAGGTATTATATCAACTGATGGCGGTGCATTTAAGCAACTGATAACCACACATGCATACTATGCTTCATTACCTATAGCTGCCGCAGCGTGTATCAAAGCCGGAATTACGATGTTTCTGGATGATTACAGAGCTTCAGTTAAAGAGGCATTGGAAAAGGGATTTATTACTGAAAAAGATATTGATGAAGCTATTTACGGAAATTTCAGAGTCCTCCTGAAGTTAGGATTTTTGGATAGTTCAACCGAAAATCCTTATTCAGCGATAGGAATTTCAGATACTATTGCTCCGTGGACAAAGCAGGAAGCGCACGAACTGGCCCGGAAGGCTACTGAAAAATCAATTGTATTGCTTAAGAATGAAAACATGCTTCTTCCTCTTCAGAAGGATAAGATAAAATCAGTTGCAGTTATAGGTCCCTCCGCTAACTCAGTTATATCAGACTGGTATTCGGGGACACCTCCTTACAGAATTAGTATTTTACAAGGCATTAAAAATGCAGCAGGTGAAAATATCACAATCAGGTTTGCAGCAGGTAATAAAGCTGATTCAGCTGTTATTGCTGCGAAGGAAAGTGATGTGACTATTGTATGTATTGGTAACCATCCGCTAAGTTATGGATTGGGCTGGGGACAAAACCATGTGGCTAGTGATGGCCGTGAAGATATAGACAGACAGGCGATTACTATTGAGCAGGAAGATCTGGTAAAATTGGTTATTGCAGCAAATCCAAAAACCATACTTGTCATGGTATCCAGCTTCCCGTACGCAATAAACTGGTCAAAAGAACATGTACCAGCAATATTACATGTCAGCCAGTCGAGTCAGGAAATGGGAAATGCAATTGCTGAGGTGATCTTTGGTAAAATCAGTCCTGCCGGACGACTGGTACAGACATGGATATCTTCAATTGATCAGTTGCCTCCTATTCTCGATTACAATATCAGGAATGGAAGAACTTATATGTATAAAAAGAATGTGCCGTTATATTCTTTTGGTTACGGGTTGACATATACAAGTTTCACGTATTCAGGACTAAAATCTGAAAAAAACTCATTGAAAAGTAATGAAGTGGTTAATCTGACATTCAACCTGCAAAATACTGGAAACTTCGACAGTGATGAAGTGACTCAGCTTTATGTAAGTTTTCCCGATTCCGAAGTAGATCGCCCGGGTATAGCATTGAAGGGTTTTAAACGAGTATTTGTTCGTAAAGGAGAAACTGTAAAAGTATCAATTCCTCTCAGGGCATCTGATCTGACTTACTGGGATATTGATAAACAGGCATTTGTTCTGGAAAAGGGAAAGATAAAGTTTTTCATCGGATCATCATCGGAAGACTCTGAACTCCAGGGAGAAATTCTTGCAAATTAATTTTATGATTTGAAATTAGGATGAGGTTCCTCATCCCACCGCCGGACTTCGGAGGGATCTCAACATGCTGGTACTAATTTCCTGATGAAACTTAGGCCTTCGTAGCATTATTCTTTTTGGTTCTTTTTCCTGAATAACTAAGCTCCGATCCGTGTTTACAAAAATGTCAAATACATGATAATTGTCAGGTTTTTGATTTCTGTTTAACTTTCTACCATAACTTTACAACTCTTTCATTTTATTCAGGTATCTGCTGTTAAAAAGCTTAACAGCTTGATAGTTTTGGATTAAATGAATATTCTGAAATATTCAATATCCCTATAATATGTTCACATATTCTATTAATTTTGCGACAAATTATATTATATCGGGCGTTAATAGTTATAAATTGAAAAACAATAAACCGGATTTTAACAGGATTGCCATCAAGGTTGGTAGTAATGTTATTACTCAAGAAGATGGTTCGCTCAATGACAGAAGAATTTTACGTATTGTTGAGGATGTCGCTATTCTGTATAAGCAGGGGATAGAAGTAGTCTTGATCTCATCGGGAGCCGTGGCAGCAGGACGGAGTGAAGTATCTCCTTCAAAAAAGACAAACATAGTAGCTGCCAAACAGATATGGGCAGCGATAGGTCAGGTCAAACTCATGTCGAGTTATCAGTTTCTCTTCGGGAAATATGGGATTCAGGCCGGTCAGCTTCTGGCAACAAAAGAGAGTTTCAGAGACCGCAGGCATTATCTGAATATGAAGAACTGCATTTCAGCTATGCTTGAAAACCATGTTTTGCCGATTGTAAATGAGAATGATACAGTCTCGGTAAATGAACTCATGTTCACTGATAATGATGAATTGTCAGGGCTTATTTCATCAATGATGGACTGTAAATCACTAATCATTCTTTCGAATGTTGATGGTGTTTATAATGGAATTCCAGGAAAGAAAGGCACTGAATTGATTGCAAGAATAGATGAAGAATCTGGAAACCTGGATAAGTATATCTCCTCTGTAAAATCAGGATTCGGGAGGGGTGGCATGTTCACTAAATGTTCCATTGCACGTAAAATAGCTTCGCATGGCATTGATGTTTTTATAGCAAATGGAACACGCGATTCAATAATAACAGATATAGCCAGGAGAAAAAATGTGCCATGCACTCACTTTGTTGCGAACAGAAAAAGGGAAACCGGTGTGAAAAAATGGCTTTCCCATTCCGATACTTTTGCTAAAGGTGCGGTAGTCGTAAATGATGGAGCCAAGGAAGCTTTGCTCGACGATAAGGCAACCAGCCTGCTTATGGTAGGAATAACAAGAGTTGATGGATTCTTCAGGAGCGGTGATATTGTCAGGATTGTTGATGAAGAGGGAAACAATATTGGGTTAGGTAAAGCGCAATATGACTCAAAAAAAGCGGAACAGGACATCGGTGAAAAACTCAGCAAGCCATTTATTCATTATGATTATATGGTTATTAATGAGAAGAATAAGCCCGTTCTTCAGGAATAAAGAATTATTTTCAAATAGTGATTTTTCAGATGGATTGTACTCCTCTGTTCATAAGTGCAAAAAGAGCCAGCCGGACATTAAATGTCCTGGATAGAGACTCGATTAATCAGATCCTTTTAAAAGTTGCGGAAACAGCTGTAGAAAACGCACAATACATTTCAAACGAGAATAAAAAGGACCTGACTTTGATGGAGAAATCAGATCCCAGATATGACCGTTTGATTTTGACAGCCGACAGAATTCAGGGTATTGCTTCTGATATTAGGAATGTTGTGGAACTCCCCAGCCCCCTGGGTAATATTTTAATGAAAAATACAAGACAAAACGGATTGATTATTTCAAAGATTTCTGTACCTTTTGGTGTGATCGGGATAATTTATGAAGCTAGACCAAATGTCACTTTTGATGTCTTTTCTCTTTGCCTTAAATCGGGAAATGCATGTATTCTTAAAGGTGGTAGCGATGCGATCAACTCGAACACAGCTATAGTGAAGCTAATAAGGGAAGTACTTCAGAAAAATGGAATTGAACAGGATGTTCTTACACTTCTACCTGCCGGCCGTAATGAAACAATTCAGCTATTAAATGCAAGGGAATATGTCGACCTCATAATTCCTCGTGGAAGCAGGGGACTGATTGATTATGTGAGGGAGAATGCATCTATCCCGGTAATAGAAACCGGTGCAGGAATTTGTCATACTTATTTTGATGAATATGGTGAAAAAGAGAAAGGCCGGCTGATTATTAATAATGCAAAGACACGCAGAGTGAGCGTCTGTAATGCTTTAGACTGTTTGATAATACATGAAAAACGTCTGGCAGATCTTGATTACCTCGTTGGTCTTTGCTCTGATTCAGACGTTCTAATTTATGCAGATGAAAAAGCTTATAAAGCATTAATGCGAAAATACCCGTCTGAGCTTCTTCAAAAAGCAACCAGTGAGTCATTTGGTACTGAATTTCTTTCGTATAAAATGGCAATAAAAACTGTCAATTCATTTGAAGAGGCTGTAGCGCATATTTCCAACTACGGATCAAAACACAGTGAAGCCATCATTTCTGAAAACAAAAAGAATATTCAGTTGTTTTATAATCTAGTAGATGCTTCGTCAATTTATGCAAATGCTTCAACAGCATTTACTGATGGGTCGGAATTTGGTCTTGGTGCTGAAATTGGTATATCTACCCAGAAATTACATGCCAGGGGACCGATGGCATTGGAGGCTTTAACAACATACAAATGGATTATCGACGGAAACGGACAAATAAGAAAATAAACTTATAAAAAATAGCGCTTTATGATATTCGATTTTGAGATGATTGATTCTTTTTACAAGCAATTGGACTCGCGTATTTTGGAAATCAGAAAAAAACTGAATCACCCTTTAACCTTAAGTGAAAAAATTTTATACAGCCATATTTATCAAAAGAATCAGATAAAATCATTTAGCAGGAGTGTTGACTATGTTGATTTTCTGCCGGATCGAGTAGCTATGCAGGATGCCACTGCACAGATGGCAATATTGCAATTTATGATGGCCGGCAAAGACACTACTGCTGTTCCGACATCTGTGCATTGCGATCATCTTATCCTTGCGCAATCCGGAGCTGAAGCTGACTTGAAATCTGCGGGTGTAACAAATAAAGAAGTATATGAATTCCTGAGTTCTGTATGTAATAAATATAATATCGGATTCTGGAAACCCGGGGCAGGTATCATTCACCAGATAGTTCTTGAGAATTACGCATTTCCCGGAGGGATGATGATAGGGACCGACTCACACACTCCCAATGCTGGAGGATTGGGAATGATCGCAATCGGTGTTGGTGGCGCTGATGCAGTTGATATATTGGCAGGAATGGGATGGGAGCTGAAATTTCCAAAAATCATAGGGATAAAATTAACAGGCAAACTAAATGGCTGGTCTTCAGCAAAAGACATTATTTTAAAAATATCCGGATTGCTTACTGTAAAAGGGGGAACAGGTAATATTATCGAGTACTTCGGGGATGGGGCTGAATCACTTTCATGTACAGGAAAGGCCACAATTTGTAACATGGGAGCAGAGACAGGGGCTACATGCTCCATCTTCAGCTTTGATAAGTCGATGGCCGAATATCTAATTGCAACCGGAAGAAAAGATGTTGCTGACCTTGCGCAAAAGAACCGGGTTCATCTGTCTGCAGACAGTGAGATCTATGCCGATCCATCGAAATATTTCAATCAGTATCTTGAGATTAACCTTTCTGAACTTGAACCATATATTAACGGTCCTTTTACACCCGATCTTGCAACTCCAATTTCGCGTATGAAAGAGGAAGCAGTAAAGAACAATTGGCCGGTAGATGTGGAAGTTGGACTTATAGGATCGTGCACAAATTCATCATATGAAGATCTTTCGCGGTCAGCATCGGTTGTAAAGGATGCATTAGCTAAAAATCTCATGGCCAGATCTGAATTCACGATTACACCTGGGTCCGAACAGATCAGATCAATAACTGAAAGGGATGGTTTCCTTGACTTATTCAGAAAAATAGGTGGTGAAGTATTCGCAAATGCCTGTGGTCCTTGCATAGGACAATGGGCACGCAAAGATGCCGAAAATAAAAAGGTTAATACAATAGTTCATTCCTTTAACAGGAACTTTGCGAAGCGAACCGACGGAAACCCCAACACTTATGGGTTTGTCGCTTCGCCTGAAATAGCTACCGCCATGGCCATTTCGGGTAAACTTACATTTAATCCCATAACTGATTCTTTGATAAATACCGATGGAAAAGAGGTCCGGTTGAATGAACCGGCGGGATTAAACCTGCCTCCCGACGGTTTTGGCGATATCGATTCGGGATATCAGAAACCGGCACCTGGACAAAATGGAGAAAAGATAATAATTGCTGCCGGCTCAAAAAGGCTGCAATTACTTTCTCCTTTCAAAGAGTGGGATGGACAGGATTTCTCAAACCTGCCTTTACTCATAAAAGCCAAAGGAAAATGCACCACGGACCATATTTCTATGGCTGGTTTCTGGCTAAAATACAGAGGACATCTCGAAAATATATCTGAGAATTACATGATTGGTGCTGTTAATTATTTCAATGATGAGACTAACAGCATTTTAAATCAATTATCAGGGTCATATGAAACAGTTCCCCGCACTGCCAGTGCATATCGTGATTCAGGTTCAGGATCTGCAGTAGTGGGCGAGGAAAATTTTGGCGAAGGATCTTCGCGCGAACACGCTGCTATGGAACCAAGATTCCTTGGTGTAAAAGTAGTGCTGGTAAAATCATTTGCAAGGATCCATGAGACCAATCTCAAAAAGCAAGGAGTAATGACATTAACCTTCGCGAATAAGGATGACTATGATAAGATTAAAGAGGACGACAAAATTGATGTAACAGGTCTGGCAAAATTTACTGCCGGTAACCAGTTAACTGTTACACTGACTCATTCCGATGGATCAAAAGAAAAAATCCAGGCAAACCACTCTTATAATGAATCGCAGATTGAATGGTTTAAAGCAGGAAGTGCTTTAAATATTATCAGAAAATTAAACAAATAAAATGTCTGAAAAAATCAAGTTGATTGACGGGAAATTAATCGTACCTGAGAATCCGGTGATCCCATTCATTGAAGGGGACGGGACCGGCCCCGATATCTGGAAAGCATCAGTCCGTGTTTTTGATGCTGCTATAAACAAGTCTTATAATGGGAAAAGGAAAGTTATCTGGAAAGAGGTTTTGGCAGGGGAAAAAGCATACAAACTAACGAGAAACTGGATGCCTGAAGAAACATTGGCAAGTTTCAGGGAATACCTGGTTGGAATAAAAGGTCCTCTTACAACACCGGTGGGTGAAGGAATGCGTTCATTAAATGTGGCCTTGCGCCAGGTTCTGGATCTCTATACTTGTTACAGACCGGTGAGATACTTCAATGGAGTGCCAAGCCCGGTAAAGAATCCAGAGAAGGTAGATATGCATATTTTCAGGGAAAACACTGAGGATATCTATGCCGGCATAGAGTTTATGAATGGTAAGCCTGAGACAGAAAAGTTGAAAAGATTTCTGATTGACGAGATGGGTGTTAAATCGATCAGGTTCCCGAATACATCGTCAATAGGGATTAAGCCTGTATCGGTAGAAGGAACAGAACGCCTTGTAAGACAAGCAATTAAATATGCAATTAATAAGAAGTTACCATCAGTAACGATTGTCCATAAAGGGAACATTATGAAGTTTACTGAAGGGTCCTTCATGAAATGGGGATATGCTTTAGCTGAAAGAGAATTCGGGAAATATGTTTTTACCTGGTTGCAACATAAACAGATTTCAGAAAAGCAGGGTTTGAAGGTTGCGGATGAGATGATGAAAAATGCTGAAGCTGAAGGTAAGGTCATAATCAAAGATGTTATTGCTGATGCATTTCTGCAGCAAATACTTACCAGGCCTGCTGAATATTCAGTAATTGCTACTTTGAATCTGAACGGCGATTATATCTCTGATGCTCTTGCAGCTATTGTGGGAGGGATCGGGATCGCTCCGGGTGCAAACATAAACTTTGAAAGCGGGCATGCTATATTTGAAGCAACACACGGGACGGCTCCAAAATACGCTGATCAGGACAAAGTGAACCCAGGGTCAGTGATTCTTTCGGGAGCATTGATGTTTGATTACATGGGATGGGGAAAAGTAGCTGAAAGTATCTATTCGAGTCTGGAACGAACAATACAAAGTAAGAAGGTCACTTACGATTTTCACAGGTTGATGGAAAATGCGACCTTGCTAAAAACCTCCGAATTTGCAGACGCAATAATCTCTAATATCATATCTCAAACATTATAAAATTTAATTTCTCATGGAAAACAACAATTATTTTGCAAAGCTGGAGGAGTCGGTAAGAGCTTCATGTCAGATTGAAACAGAACTATTCGAAGAATTTGAAGTGAAGCGGGGTCTGAGGAATAAAGATGGAACAGGTGTTTTAGTAGGGTTGACAAATATCGGAGATGTTGTGGGATATAAGAAAGAAGATGGCAAGGTAGTTGCTATTCCGGGTAGGTTATTGTACAGGGGAATAGACATTGAAGATATTGCCAAAGGATTCCAGAAAGAGAACCGGCATGGTTTTGACGAAACGGTATTCCTTCTATTGAATGGGCATCTGCCAAATAAGAATGAACTGGCAGAATTCTCGGAACATATGGCATCGTTAAGGGCTCTTCCTGACGATTTTGTCAAAGACATGATATTATCTATGAAAGGTAAAGATGTCCTTAATATTCTTGCACGGTCGGTACTTGGACTTTATATTCTTGATGAAAATCCGGATAGTATTGATCTTAAAAACATGATAAAGCAATCCTTAAATATTATTGCAAAATTTCCGACAATTGTCGCATATTCATATCAGGCACTAAGACACCTTTACAAGGGAAAGACTTTGTCAATTCGTCATCCTCAGCCCAACCTTACCCCGGCTGAGAATTTTCTCTTTTTAATCAAAGGTGATTGTATTGCTTTTTCAAAACTTGAAGCTGATCTGCTTGACCTGATGCTTGTTCTTCATGCAGAACATGGGGGTGGTAATAATTCCACATTTACAATGAGGGTGACCAGTTCCTCTGAAACTGATATTTATTCTTCAGTAACTTCTGCCATCGGATCATTAAAAGGGCCATTGCATGGCGGCGCAAACGTGAGAGTGCTGGAAATGATGGAAGATATGAAAGTTCATGTAAAAGACTGGACCGATGAGGAGGAGGTGAAGAAATATCTTCTGAAGATTCTTAATAAAAAAGCCAATGATTTTTCAGGAAAGATATATGGAATCGGACATGCTGTCTATACTATTTCTGATCCCAGAGCTGCTATTCTAAAGACGAAAGCGCGAGAACTGGCAATTGAAAAAGGTCGCCTTGATGAATTTGAGCTTTATGCACTTGTAGAAAGACTTACACCTGAAGTTTTCAGAGTGTTTAAAGGAGAAAAATCGACGAAGGTAGTTTGCATTAATGTCGATTTTTATTCCGGTTTTGTTTACGCCTGTCTTGATATTTCTAAAGAGCTATATACCCCACTTTTTGCAATTGCAAGAGTTTCAGGATGGTGTGCACACAGGATAGAAGAACTCACTTTCTCGGCTAAAAGGATCATCAGGCCTGCATTTAAATATGTCTACGGTAATCACGAGTATATTCCATTAAATATGAGAGAATAACAAGATGAATGAAACAATTCCCAGTTATGATGTGCTTATTGCAGGAGGAGGTGTCGTTGGGACAGCATTGCTCTATACTTTAAGCAAATATACGGATATCAAGACCATTGGACTGATAGAAAAATATTCCGATTTTGGCCTGGTAAACTCTGCTTCTTATAATAACAGCCAAACTCTTCATTTCGGCGACATAGAGACCAACTACTCAATTGATAAAGCCAAAAGTGTAAAGAAGATGGCTGATATGGTTATGAAGTACCTTGAGAGTGAAAAAGGCATTTCCTCAGATAAGAAATTATTCAGTAAATACTCAAAGATGGTTCTTGCAGTAGGAGAGGGTCAGGTTAAGGAATTGAAAAAGAGATATCCTGCTTTCAGCGAGCTGTTTCCAAAATTGAAAATGATTGAAAGAGATGAAATCGGGGAAATTGAACCGAGAGTGCTTGAAGGAAGAGATCCCGGGCAGGAAATACTAGCCCTGGTTACAGAAGATGGTTATACGGTTGATTTTAAAAGACTTTGTCATTCATTCGTAGATAATGCCCTTCGGAAAAAACCTGATTTGGATATTCACCTGGATACAAAGCTTGTAAAGATCTCGAAAAATGAAGATCACTATTCGGTTTTGACTAATAAGGGTGAGTTCAGGTCTTCTGTAGTTATTATTGCTGCCGGTGGTCATAGTCTGATGATCGCAAAATCTCTCGGATATGGTAAGAACTTATCAGTATTATCCATGGCTGGTAGTTTTTATACTGCTCCAAAAGTGCTTAATGGTAAAGTATATACAATACAGATACCAAAACTACCATTTGCGGCAATTCATGGCGATCCAGAGGTCCACAACGAACAAATAACCAGGTTTGGTCCGACTGCAAAACCGATATTCCAGCTGGAAAGGCATAACATGTCAACTTTTTTCGAGTACTGGAAAACCTTCGGACTGGGATTGAGTCCAATAATTAGCCTGTTTAAAATTATATTTGATAAGATTCTCTTTAACTACATTTTTTTCAATTTTCTTTATGATTTGCCATTTGTTGGTAAACGTCTGTTTATCAAAGAGGTAAGAAAAATAGTACCTTCTCTGAAATTAAACGAACTTCGATATGCCAAAGGGATTGGGGGTACCCGTCCACAGATAGTAAATAATACCACCAGGAAGCTTGAAATGGGAGAAGCAAAACTTACGGGCGATAAAATCATTTTTAACATAACTCCTTCACCGGGTGCTTCCACATGTTTGGGAAATGCCTACACGGATACTTCCATGATAATTGAGTTTCTGGAGAATAAATATAAATTCAACAAGGAGGCATTCGAAAAAGACCTTATGTAGTGGTCTTTGTCTCCCGGACGAGGAATCTCCATCTGTTTCCAACTACCTAGCATGAATACGCTAGGTTCCGGCATAAACCAGCAGAGCTAATCCTGCCAGATAGGCAAGGAACATAATAAAAATCAGGTTATTAACTGATTTTGAAGCTCCTTTGAATTCTTTCCAAATAAATACGCCCCAAAGTGCAGCAATAAGAGTAGCACCTTGTCCTAAACCATAGGATATTGCAAATCCGGCTTTACCTGAAGCAATAATGCTCAAAGACATTCCAATGTTCCATATTACCCCTCCGAGAACACCATTGAGGTGAGTATCAAAACTTCCTTTGCTGTAATCCTTAAAAGAGAGAGGGCTTCCTTCAAACGGCCGCTTCATTATGAGGTAATTGAATAGCAAATTGCTTAAAAATACTCCAACGGCAAAAAAGAAAATTGCGGAATATGGCGTCAGCTTGCCAGGTTCAGGTGCCTCAAAACTGGAAACCATTGAACTTGCAACGAATCGATAGAAAAGAGCCATCAGAATCCCGGCAGAAATGGAGAGTGAGATTCCTTTTCCTGAAACCTTCTTTAATGACAGGCTATGCTTTTTATATGCAGTGGCATCTATTATAATTGCTGCGACAATCAATGCGACTCCTCCGAAAAGTAACTTAGCATCACCATGAGGAGCAAATGCATAATTGATTATAACTCCAAGAACCAGGGCAATTCCAACCCCAACCGGAAACGCAACAGCCATGCCTGCAATTGCCATAGCCGCTACGAGCAAAATGTTGGAGGCATTAAAAACTGCACCTCCGATCATTGCGTTTNNTTAAAATATTATGAGGTTCTGCCTGTCTTATATCCTGAACAAAACTTCGTCCGCTTTCACCTGTGCTGCCGAGCGTAAAACCAAGTAAAAGCGAAAAAAGAAGAATACCCGATACATAATCCCAGTAAAATAGTTCAAAACGCCATGATTTACCTGCCAGTTTCTGAGTATTTCCCCATGAACCCCAGCAGATCATTGTAATAACGCATAGAACTATGGCCAGAGTGTAACTTTGCGGTATGAACATAATTTTAAAGANNAAAGATAAAAGATAAAAGATAAAAATAAAAAGTATTTCTGTAAAATTCTTAATGATTGCCTGGTGTCCCGGCCACTTTTTGCCGTATTCTATTACCTCGAAGTTATTTATTTTTCATCAAACCTGGCACATGCATCATCCTCGCTTCAATAAATGAACTTATCTGAGGTACCGGCATTTTTTGTTTTACGTAAAACTGTTTCCCATCAGGCATGTTTTCCCATTTGTTACTCCCATCAGTATTAATAATGATTTTCCCTCTGACAGTGTCGAAAAATCCATCGGTTCCATATACTCCGATAAGTACTGCGGTTTCGTCCCAGCTCATTCTTCCGTCTTTGTCTTCAGCAGAAAGAGGAATACTTATTCTGAAAACATCTTTCACAGGGCTGTTTTTTATATCAGAATTTATGAGCCTGAGACCTGTATGGATTTCAGAACCAATTTCAAAACCGGTAAAAATGACTTCTCCAGGCCAGTTTTCATAAACATATTTTGAGGCAGTAGAATCCATATAGATATTGAATTCTTTTCCTTCAGGAAACCTTCCGGCCATTGATACTAATCTTTTTACCTTCTTTATTACCAGCTCAACTCCGGTCAAAGGAGAGATATTATCAGGTTTTGATTTAAGCAGATTATAAAGGTTAGTTAAAAATCCTACTGTAACAATGGTAACGCTATTATCAGATTGATTGCTGAGTTCTCTTCTGTAAATATATACAGCATCAGGGGCTTTGGATGTAGATTTTATTGAATGTGGGTACTTATTGACAATTGAATCTGCCCAGTGCTGAGAAGATCCAAGATTAACACCATTCGTCTTCGGCGCTCCCACAGGCAATTCACTTCTTCCAAAATAAGTATTAATAACATTTATAGAGGGAGCGACCAGCTCCTGTTTATTTGATGAAACTGTAGCAAGGATATCAGCTTTCCCGCTATCTGCCATGGCATGAAGAAAGGCCAGTGCACCTACATCATCATAATCGGGACCGAGGTCGGTGTCGAAAATTATTTTAACCGGTTTAACATTCTTTTCGCCAGATTGGTTTGCACATCCATATAAAATTGTAAGACAAACAAGAATCGAGAATAAGAACTGTTTCATATGAGCTTATTTAATTTCATTTCTGTAAGGAGCCGAAGCCTGTGCTCCCATGCGTGTCACTGATATTGAAGCTGCTTTATTGGCAAAAACTACTGCATCATTAAGATCTTTTCCCTCAGATATAGCTACTGCCAGAGCTCCATTGAATACATCGCCGGCGGCAGTAGTGTCTACCGGGTTAACCTTAATTCCGGGGATTAATCCTGAATAGCTATCTGACTTAAGAAAGGCTCCTGCCTCCCCCAAAGTTATTATTACATTTTTTACTCCTCTTTCCTGCAATAATACTGCCGCTCTTTCTGCTGAACGAATATCTGTGATTGTCATTCCCGTTAAAGCCTCCGCTTCAGTTTCATTAGGAGTTATCAGCCATGTATGCTTAAGAAGGTTATCTGATAATTTATGGGCTGGAGCCGGATTAAGGATCACTTTAATGCCATGTTCCGAAGCTGTAACTGCAGAATATTCAACTGTGCTAATTGGTATCTCCAGTTGCAGGAGGAGAATTTCAAATTTATCAGTTTCGAAAATTACTGGTGGGATATCTTCCTGGAGCAGGTTGCCATTTGATCCCGGAGCAACCACGATAATGTTTTCTCCGGCTGAATCAACAGTGATTAATGCAACGCCCGAAGGAAATTCAACATCTTTAACAATATATCGGGTATCAATACCTTCTCTCATAAGCAAACCCACTGCCTGATTGCCGAATAAATCATTGCCTCTTTTTGTTATAAAAGTAATTTTCCCCCCAAGTCGCGCTGCTGCGACAGCCTGATTTGCGCCTTTGCCACCCGGGTTCATCAGGAAGATTCCTCCGAGTATTGTCTCTCCGGGAGCCGGGAGTTTTTCGGTTTTTATCACCATATCAGTATTTGAACTCCCGATTACAAGTATTCTACTCATTGAAATACACGTATATAATCAACAAACATTCTTTGAGGAAATTCTGTTGTGAGATCTGGGGGACCAGGCCAGTTACCCCCTACAGCAACATTGAATATGAAAAACTGATCTGAATTGAAAGGATAGTTGTCTGCTCCTACATCAGAAATTGAAATATCCAGATATTTCTGGTCATCAGCATACAATTGCATATTATTCTCTGCCCATACAAGACTAAACACATGAAACTGCTTTGAGAAATCTCCGGATAACAATGAATAGCTTGATCCTTTGGAAGCATGGATGCCTGCTGCATTGCTCCAGTGTAGTGTGCCATAAACAATTGCAGGATTTGTGCCGATCAGCTCCATTATGTCTGTTTCGCCACAGACAGGCCATCCCATTGAAGTAATGTTTGTTCCAAGCATCCATAATGCAGGCCATATCCCTTTGCCAACCGGTAATTTTGCTCTGATATCAATTCGTCCGAATTTGAAGAACTTCTTTTCCTGGGTGGTCATTCTGCCGGAAGTGTAATTAATTGAACCAATGGTCTCTCTCCTGGCTTCAATAATCAAATTGCCGTTAGAAACAAATGTATTCTTCAGACTGTTTGTATAAGATTCCAGTTCATTATTTCCCCAGCCTCCATTTCCATTACCAATTTCCTGGTTCCAATTATTTAAATCCAAACTGTTCCCTGAAAATTCATCACTCCACACCAGCGAATACCCGGGGTAAGTTAGCGGTGTGGTATACCCGGTATTATCTGTTGACAAATAGGTGCCATTTTCGGTTACTATTATACCCTTTGCTGTGGCAGTGGTCAATGTACAGAATTTTGGATTGGTCAAATTAATAGTAAACTGTAAATTCGGCTGACGGGTATTGAGGGTATCACCTTGGATTTGAACATCAATAGTCGCCTCTGTCTTATTTTCAGGAATGGTTACAGTTCCTGCTGCAGACACGAAGTCGCGCAGTGAAATAGCTGTTCCGTCTGTCAAGGCATAATCAACAGAAACTGAGTTTGTTGCTGGTTTACTGAGAATTAGATGAAATGTCATTGTTGATTCTGATGTGTTTCTCACCTGGGAAACATCCTGAATACTTAAATCCGGGTCAGGATCAGTTCGTTTGCTACAGGAAAACAAATTAAGCAAACTTAAAGAAAAAGTTATGACCAAAACCGATCCTGATAGTTTCATGTTATTTGTAGAATAATTTAGATTCATAAGTGAATCATTCACCATCATTCAGAATCCAAGATATAATTTTCTTTTTGAATTTTTTAATTACTGATATTAAATATGTTTAATCCGGGCTCAGGTTTGATACCTAATAAGTATATTTAATCCATAATCCTTAATTCAAAATGAATAATAAGTTGCACCGTGTTTTATTGATCGTTTCGGCGCTTTTTATTATAGTCTCAGGAATATCATATCTGAGGGGGAATGCCTCTGCAACAGGTCTTTTGCTTATTGCCGGGTTTATTACGCTGTCGATTGCAGTCAGAGGATTTCAGAAATTTAAGGGCTTTTCCTATACATTATGGATATTTACTGCAGTTATTGCCTCTATGTTTTATCCCCGGTATTTCATTTCAGCTGGTGATTTTCAATTAAAGAAACTTATCGTGCCTCTCTTGCAGATAATAATGTTTGGCATGGGTTCACAAATGAGTTTCAAGGATTTTGCAGGAGTCATTAAAATGCCTAGGGGAGTATTTGTAGGGGTCTTCTCACATTATATAATTATGCCATTGGTAGGTTTTTGCATTGCCGGATTGTTCAATTTTCCTCCTGAAATATCAGCCGGTATTATATTAATAGGTTGTGTTCCAAGCGGGCTGGCATCGAATGTGATGTCGTTTTTGGCCAGGGCAAACCTGGCATTAGCTGTCACAATCGGTGCAATCTCTACATTGCTTTCTCCTCTGGTGACCCCACTTCTTATGAAATGGCTTGGAGGACAATATATTGAAGTAAAATTCTGGAGCATGATGCTCGATATCCTGAATATGATCAT
>PLML01000108.1:0-28872 GCA_003141525.1 Bacteroidales bacterium | reverse complement strand
GCAAAATCGATGGGCTGGTTTTTCTTCCTTCCAATGATCGGAGCAAAAATATTATCTTACTTCATTAAGGGGGATAATAAGTATTTGGAGAAGCTCCTTTCACTTATTTCAATGGTCGGAATTGCTGTTATTGTGACAATTATAACAGCTTCAGGTCGTGACAGTCTATTAAAGGTTGGTGCTCTGCTTCTGGTAACAAGCTTGTTACATAACATTGCAGGTTATACTCTTGGTTACGGGTTATCGTGGTTGGTGGGAATGCCGGAAAAGGATCGCCGGACTGTTGCTTTTGAAGTGGGTATGCAAAATGGTGGTTTGGCTTCAGGCCTGGCGTTGCAAATGGGTAAGGTTGCCACAGTAGGATTGGCCCCTGCTATTTTCGGTCCGCTGATGAATATTACCGGGTCTGTACTGGCCAATTTCTGGAGGGGAAAGCCTGCAGGGGAGGAGATACCAAAATAATTTAGATAAGCATATCAATTTATGAGGGCTGCCAAAGCAGCGCCAACCAGACTGGATTGCTTTACCTCCATGAACTCAACAAACCGTTTCCTGTCGCCTGACAAATACGCTTTGAAGTACTTGTCAATCTGAGTTCTCAGGTTATGAAGCTTATAATAGATTGAACCTTCAACCGTTACCAGAATCGGACGCTCTTTTGTTTTTCCTTTATTTGTTTTAAGAACAACTGCAGCTAAGTTTCCGGCAACCAGTAACGCTGCACGGTCGAGAAGGCAATTTACAATTTTAAGGAATCTTTCAACATCAGTTTCATCGTTTATAACTGAACTTAACGGATTGTGGCCAGATTTAGGATCTGCAATGAAATAACTGACTTCTTCAGAGGATAATTCTGGCAAAGCCAATAAACCGGAAGCTGTAACACTTGTGAAGACCCCTTCTTTTCCCGCAGTTTTTAATGTCAGAAGGCAAAGAGGACCGAAATATCCGCCGGAAATCATTTTCTCAAATGTATGACTTCCCGGGTTTGTTGTGGCATTATCAAACTGGTGATCAAGATCAGTCCGCGGAGCTTTTGAGAAGTTTCCTGATTCGATATTTATGATCTGGCTTTTTGATGAGTCAAGACTTTTGTTTTTCAGAATATTGAGATTGTTTTCAATATAACAGGTATTTGTCCCGGTTCCGAGAATATATCCTATAAACGAATCATAATCATGCCCGATCGAAGCTGATTTGCCGGCAAGGAGAGTTGCAACCGTATCATTCAGGAGAACAATCTGTTTTTCTGGCATACCAAGTGCATCTAATAAATTTTTGCCTATAAGCTGACCAACCACTCCCGGAGCCTGTACTTCTTTGCAGAAATAAATAAGCTTACCGTCCTTATTCGGTAATATTTCTGAAGGATAGGAGAAACAGAATCCAATCCTGTCAGTTTTTTCTGCAAGAGGTCTCACATAGCGGGCTATTGTGTGAAAGAATTCATCCTTGGATATTTCACCTTCAAGACCAGGCATCTTGTCATTTACAACATCTGTCATTTCCAGATTTCCGTTCCTGCTTACCTTAACCAAAGCTGCCCTGAAATTTGTGCCGCCTGCATCAATAGCCAGTACCGGAAGATCAACATTGAACTGGTTATCAGCCTCAATATATGTTGGGATCATACGGAGAGAACTGTCATTACTTTCCAGTCCTTTTAACATTTCTGCCGTAAATGAATCAACAATATTCTGAATGTTAATATCTTCAGCTCTCAACTTGTGTTCTTCCAGGAATTTCTTAACATTTTTCATACGTGTTGGTTTAACCAGATATTGGCCGTCAAATATAAAAATATACCCCGAAAATATAAGATTATTTTATAATATTGTACAAATCAATTATGAATGAGATATCTATTACCCCGGCTGGTAAAGATTTTAAAAACAAATGTTAAAAATATTTTATAACAAAACATAAAGATGGATATAGTCAAAGACATCGCAAAAATGATCGATCATTCGATCCTTCAGCCCACTCACACTGATGAAGATCTGTTGAAACAATGTGAAGTTGCCCTGAAATTCGATGTAGCTTCCGTTTGTGTTAAACCTTATGCAGTAAAGATGGCTGCCAGGAAATTAAGTGGCAGCTCGGTAAAGGTTGGATGTGTAATAGGGTTTCCACATGGGAACAGTTCAACTGCAGTAAAAATCTTTGAAGCTGAACAAGCCTGCCGGGATGGGGCGAAAGAAATCGACATGGTAATAAATATTGGTAAGACATTAGGAGGAGACTGGGATTACGTGGAAAGTGAAATAAAAGCGGTAACTGATATGTGTCACAGACACAATACTATCGTTAAAGTAATTTTTGAAACCGACTTTGTGACAAAAACAGATGATAAGATACGATTGTGCGAAATTTGTACACGTGTCGGAGCTGATTTTGTAAAAACATCCACAGGGTATGGTTTTGTAAAACAACCAAATGGTGATTACAATTATAAAGGTGCTACACTGGCAGACGTGGAACTGATGAGGAAGTATTCCGGACCCTCAGTTCAGGTAAAATGTGCCGGCGGAGTGCGAACGCTTGATGATCTGTTGAAAATGAAAGCGGCAGGTGCGACCCGATCAGGTGCAACAGCAACTGAAGTCATCATTACAGAAGCTATGAATCGTTTTGGAGAGGAATAGTATAAAGTAAAACTCAAAGTAACACAAAGGAAAGAACTAGACAACTAAAACTTTAGAAATGAAAAGACACCTTTTATCATCATTTATCACATTAGTTCTTTTATGGTTATCATTTATTGTCCAAAGTCAGGATATTACTCTGAGACAGACAAACAAATCGGGTATTTACAGGAAAGGTCAGAAAATTACCGTGACAGCTTTTGCAGAAAGTCTGGCAGGAGATACTCTTCATATCAGAGTTTATAAAAATAACACTCAGTTAATAAATCAAAAAAATATCATAATAGATAAAGACAGCCTGGTGGTTTATGAGGGCTCATCCGGTAAACCATGTTCAATTATTGTCGAAGCGATGGACGGAGGGAAAAACGCAAGCTTGGGTATGTTAGTTGAGCCTGAAAAACTAAAACCAGGTGCCAGATGTCCAATGGATTTTGACCTCTATTGGAATAGCCTGAAGAAAAGTTTAAATGCCTTGCCCTGGGATATAAAAAAGGCATTTGTCGTCGGAACTGAGAATGATAAAGGTTACATCTGTGAAGACATTGAGGTCAATTGCCTTGGCCCAAAACCCGCCCGTGGCTATTTTGCGAAACCTGAAAATGCAGAGCCCGGATCTCTTCCTGTTGTACTGCTTGTTCATGCTGCAGGGGTAAAGGGATCGTGGTGCCGGTCGGAACCAGGAAATGCAATGAAGTATGCAAAAATGGGCACGCTTTGTTTTGATCTGAATGCTCATGGAATGCTTAACGATCAGCCGGAAAGCTATTATACGGATCTTGAAAACGGTGAACTTAAAACTTATTGGCTTCAGGGATTAACAAGGAAGGATGAAGTATATTTCAGAGGCATGTACTTACGCTTATTGCGAACCATTGATTTTTTATCTAAGCAACCTGAATGGGACGGGAAAAGGATACTGGTTATCGGAGAGAGTCAGGGAGGAGGACAGGCGCTGGTTGCTGCCGGGCTTGATGAGAGAGTAAGTGCTGTTGTGGCGATTGTACCGGCTATGTGCGACTGGTTTGGTTCCATGGCTGGCCGGATGGGTGGTTGGCCGCAACCGTTTGAAGCAGATGCTTCGAAAGAAGAAATGTTAAGGGCCCTTCCATATTTTGATGCTGCAAATATACTTAAGAGTTCAAAAGCAATTATTTTTACCGAGATAGGATTAATTGATATGACCTGCCCTTCAACTTCCGTTTATACTGCCATCAACCAGGCAAAGGGTCAAAAGATCGTTTATACTGTTCCTTACAGGCCACACCATCAACCGGAAGACGCCCTTGCTAAAACATGGCAAGAGGATTTTTACAAACCAAGGGAGTTGTTTATTAGTAATTATTTGAAATAACCTCAATATTAACACTTTAAAAAAAATGAATAACAAGTTGTTATTTGTAGTCATCCTTATGATGTTTTGTCTGCATCTCAAAGCACAAAGGAATCAAGATTTTGTGGTAAAATCACCTGGTGGCAATATAACTTTGAATGTTGAAGCCGGATCTAAACTACAATGGTCTGTTCAGTCCGACGGACAGCAGATTATTGCGCCTTCCTCAATTTCACTTCAATTGGAAGGAGGTGAAGTCCTTGGTGATAATGCGAAAGTCTTATCAACGAAAACTGATAGAATAGACAATGTAATTACTCCGATAAATTATAAGAAATCAAGTATTACGGATCAGTGTAATCAGTTTAAAATCAGTTTTAAAGGCGATTATGGAGTAATTTTCAGGGTATATAACGATGGAATGGCATACCGGTTTTTTACAAAGAGGGAAGGTGAACTTTTTGTAAAAAATGAAGAAGCAAACTTTAATTTCACCGCGGATCATAAAACGTTTGTACCATACATGTGGGATTACAGGGATGGCAAGATCTTTAATTCATCCTTTGAAGCTCTCTATAAGGAAATCAATATTTCAAAATTTGCCAGTGATTCACTGGCGTTCTTACCGGTATTGATAGATGTCGGAAATAATAAAAAAGTAGTTATCCTGGAAGCCGATCTTGAAGAATACCCTGGCATGTACCTGAATATTAATCAGACACATAAGGGATTTATGGGTGTATATGCTCCATATCCTTTAGAAGCAAAGCTAAACGGATATGGGGGTATCAATTATATCCCGACTAAAAGAGCCGACTATATTGCCAGAGTCGATGGTTCTCGTAATTTTCCATGGCGTATAATCGTTATAAGTAATCAGGACAAAGAGTTACTGAATATTGACATGGTTCAGAAGTTGGCCTCACCTTCAAGAATAGATGATATATCGTGGATCCAGCCGGGCCAGGTTTCCTGGGATTGGTGGAATGACCGGAATATTTCTCATGTGGATTTTAAAGCAGGAATGAACACTCAAACTTATAAATATTACATTGATTTTGCCTCAGACAACAAAATAAAATATATCATTATTGATGCTGGTTGGTCCGAGGTATTGGATCTTACTAAAATTTCACCTGATATTAATCTTAAGGAAATCATTAATTACGGAAAGCAAAAAGGCGTAGGAGTGATACTCTGGGCTTCCTGGTATTCTGTTACACAGCAAATGGATAAAGTTTTTCCTTTATACTCTGAGATGGGTGTGAAAGGATTTAAAATTGATTTTGTTGATCGTGATGATCAATTGGCTGTGGCTTCCCTATATGAGATTGCTAAAAAAGCTGCAGATTATCATTTGCTTGTTGATTATCATGGAGTATACAAGCCGACAGGCTTACAGAAAACTTATCCAAATGTTATTGGCTTTGAAGGGGTAAAAGGCCTTGAAAATTATAAGTGGGCTGTCGAGGATCAACCACGGTATGTCGTTAGCATTCCTTACATTCGTATGATGGCTGGTCCGATGGATTACACACCCGGTGCCATGAGAAATTCCAATAAGGAGAACTTCAGACCGATAAACTCGAATCCTATGAGCCAGGGTACCCGCTGTCAGCAGTTAGCTATGTATGTTGTATTTGAAGCACCACTGCAGATGCTTTCTGATAACCCTACAATCTATATGAAAGAGCAGGAATGTACTGATTTTATCACTAAGGTTCCAACTACATTTGATGCGACAGTAGCGTTGGATGGGAAAGTAGGAGAGTATGTGGCTCTGGCACGAAGAAAAGGAGAAACATGGTATGTGGGAGCGATGAGCAATTGGACTGCAAGGGATCTGACTCTTGACTTTTCATTTCTGGGCGATGGAGATTATCAGGCAGTAGTTTTTAAAGATGGCATTAATGCAGATCGCGATGCTACCGATTATAAAAAGGAAGTTATAAAAATATCAGGAGACAATAAACTGACCATTCGTCTGGCTCCCGGAGGAGGCTGGGCTGCCAGAATAGAAAAAATAAATGATTCATTAAATCAAAATTCACAGACTAGTTCAAGCCAAATTCCTCATCTTGGAAAACAGGGAACAGCTATCAGGCTTGTCGTCAAGGGAAAACCATTCCTTATGATATCCGGTGAGTTGCATAATTCCACATGCGGAGGCTTCGATTATATGAGGCCAAAATGGGAAGCCCTGTCCAAAAAGAATCTCAATTCCGCTATTGCCACGGTTTCCTGGGAACTTATTGAACCTGAAGAGGGAAAATTTGATTTTGCATTGGTGGACAGCATACTGGCTGGTGCCAGAAAAGCAAATCTTAAACTGGGATTGATCTGGTTTGCCAGCTGGAAGAATGGAAGTTCAGTTTATGCCCCGGCCTGGGTGAAGAAAGATTATGAAAAGTATCCCAGGGTGAAGGATATCAATGGTAATCTTTTAGACATTTTATCAACCTTTGGAAATGCATCAGGTGATGCTGATGCAAAAGCATTTGCAGCACTCATGCGTCATATCAAAGAAGTGGATAGTGAAAAGCAAACTGTCGTTATGATTCAGGTTGAAAATGAGATGGGTGTGGTTTATGATTTAGGTACGACTGTCGGAAATGCAAGGAGGGATTTCAGCGGTCCGGCAAATGCGGCATTCAATGGTCCTGTTCCTCAGAAGTTTATAGATTATCTTGTTAAGCATAAAGACAGTCTGTTCCCGGAGCTTTACAAAGTCTGGTCGGCTAATGGTTTTAAAATATCCGGATCATGGGAAGAAGTTTTTGGCAAAAGTGTATTAAAATCTGATATTAAAGACTGGCAATTTTATTCCTATTATACTGAAGAACTTTTCATGGCATGGAACTATGCCAGTTATGTAGGGAAAATTGCAGCAGCGGGGAAAAGCGAATATCCTTTGCCGATGTATGTGAATGCATGGTTAAAACAACCTTCCACTGCCTGGCCGGGAATGTATCCGTCCGGAGGCCCGTTGCCCCAGGTCCTGGATGCATGGAGGGCTGCTGCCCCTTCCATCGATTTTATAGCTCCCGATATTTATATTGATGAATTTAAATGGGTATGTGAGGAATTTACAAGGAGCGGAAATCCCTTATTCATACCTGAGACAAGAGGTGGTGAGATTGGCGCTGCCAGAATATTTTATGTCTTTGGGCAATATAACGCCGGATGTTTTGCTCCATTCGGTATTGACGACATTACAAACGAAAAAAACGATCCGCTTGACGAAAGTTATTCCGTGCTGCAAAACATGTCTGCTGTTATTCTTGAGCATCAGGGCAATGGAACTATGAAAGGAATTCTGGTTGATTCTAAATCACGCGTTCAAAGATTCGAACTCGGAGATTATATAATAGAAGGCAGACTTGCAGGAAGAGAGAAGACTGAAATTGCCGGAGGATTAATAATACAAACTGGTAAACAAGAGTACATTTGTGCAGGGAAGAATCTTGATGTACTTTTTATTCCTAAAAATGATTCAATGCGGGTAGCTTTGGATGCTGTGTATGAAGGTACTTTTAAAGGCGGGAAATGGATAAATGAAAGAAGGCTGAACGGAGATGAAATTCATACAAGCTTATTTACCGGCACTGGTCTGAGAATGGCTGATAAAGCAGGTATACAGAAGGTTACTCTTTTCAAGTACAAATAGTCAGTTATATCAGATTTTAGAACTTAGTATGACATCCATAAGAAAGTCAAGTACCCGTATAGATTATTGAATGACAAATAATAACTCATAATAGAGATTCCATCATGAAAGCCGGGGTAATTATAAAGCATGTAATCCGGGGAGTTTTGATTTGTTGCAGTATTACAGGCTTCAATTCGATTAATGCACAGAGCGCAATGATTAATGTTTCAGCCAGGCATTGTACCAGCCTTAACGGGAAATGGCAGGCTATCATTGATCCGACAGGAGCCGGAGACTGGAGACAGGTCTGGCAGGAAAAAAAGCCTGAGAAAAAGACCGATTTTATCGAGTATTCATTCGAAGGAGGACCTCTGTTTAATGTACCGGGAGATTTTAATTCACAGATGACAGAGTTAAAATATTTTGAAGGGAGTGTGTGGTATAAAAAAACATTTAATTATAACCTTAATAAGGGCAAGAGGCTTTTTCTTCATTTTGGAGCTGTAAACTATATTGCCAGCGTTTATCTGAACGGAAATCTCTTAGGAAAACATGAAGGAGGGTTTACTCCGTTCCAGTTTGAGATTACCGATGCGGTTAAAAAAGGCGGAAATACTATTGTGGTAAGGGTAAATAACCAAAGGCTGAAAGATGGCATTCCCGGTCTTGGGTATGACTGGTTCAATTATGGAGGCATTACACGCGATGTAAATCTGGTTGAAACCGAAAACACATATGTCAGCGACTATTTCATTCAGCTGAAAAAGCATTCCTCCGGCGAAGTTTTGGGCTGGGTTAAATTAAACGGCAATCACTTTCTGCAAGAAGTTGAAATAATGATACCTGAATTAAAGGGTGACTATAAAACTAAATCAAATAATGAGGGTTTGGCGGAGGTTAAATTTTCTTCCCGGTTTGAACTATGGTCACCCGAAAACCCCAGACTTTACAAAGTGATTATTCGATGCGAAACTGATACAATTGTTGATAATATAGGTTTCAGGAGTATTGAGGCGAATGGATCAAAAATACTTTTAAATGGGAAACCGGTTTTTCTTAAAGGTATAAACATTCATGAAGAAAATCCTTTGAGGGCGGCAAGAGCATTTTCAGAATCTGACGCGTTGATTCTGTTAACATGGGCCAAAGAATTAGGATGTAACATGGTACGATTAGCTCATTATCCGCACAACGAATATATGATAAGATTAGCTGAAAAAATGGGGATAATGGTATGGGACGAAATACCTGTTTATCAACAAATTGAGTTTTCCACACCGGGGGTGACTGATAAGATGGATTTGATGATGCGGGAGATGGTAAGCAGGGATAAGAATCGCTGTGGAGTAATAATATGGAGCCTTTCTAATGAAACAAGCTCCTCTCCGGCCCGGGATAATGCATTAATAAACCTCACCGATAAATGCAGGCATTTGGATTCAACCAGGCTTATAACTTCAGTAATTAATGATCAGAATTACAATAATAATATATTAAGTTTCTGGGATACACTTTATCATCATTTTGATATCATCTCAGTAAATGAATACCTGGGCTGGTATGTCCCCTGGCAGGGGCGACCCGGAGATGTGAAATGGAATTTAGTTTGCAACGATAAACCTGTAGTAATTTCCGAATTTGGTGGCGAAGCTCTTTATGGAAGTGATTATGGACCAAAGGATGAAGCAGCCAGCTGGAGTGAAGATTATCAGGAACAGATTTATAAAGACCAGACAGAGATGTTAAAAACCGTACCTGATCTTTCCGGGATCTGTCCATGGTTATTGGTTGATTACAGGTCTTCCGGAAGAATGCATCCCATTTATCAGAATGGATGGAATCGCAAAGGATTAATTTCTGATCGTGGTGATAAAAAGAAAGCATGGTATATCCTGAAAACTTATTATGAGGGTGTTAAGATTAATTATTGAAATATCCCTGAAATTGATTTAACACGTATGGAATATTTTTTTTAACTCCGAAGACTAACTCCAGAGTCTGTCGTGTGAACGTTTATCGTTCCATTCAGGAGTTGGTTCAAAGTAACCGTTGGCATTCGGGCTCAAATGTCTCTTCATCTCATCATCATTCAGTTCAATTCCTAATCCGGGTGCTGAAAGCGGCACATTTGCAAAACCTTTTGTAATCATCTGTCTGCCATCTGTTGTTTTAACTAAACCTTCCCACCATGGAACATCAATGTTATGGTGTTCGAATGCTAAAAAGTTTTGAGTAGCTGCTGCACAATGTACATCAGCCATAAATGAAACAGGCGTACCTGCCTGGTGAATCGCCATAGCTATCCCTAGTTCTTCCGCATAATCTCCGATTCTTTTAGTCTCTAATATACCGCCGGCAGTAGCTAAATCGGGGTGAACAATATCAACTGCATGTATATCAATCAATGGCTTAAAGTTTTTCAGCAAATAAATATCTTCTCCGGTAAGAACAGGTGTTTCCAGTGCATCAGACAATGTTTTCCACTGGTCAGTTAATTCCCAGGGAATAATATCTTCCATCCATGCCAGCCTGTATTTCTCCAACGCCCTGCCTAAGCGGATACCGTTGTTCAAATCAAAATGGCCGAAATGATCCGTTGAAAGAGGAATCTCATAACCAACTATATTACGTACATTTTCTACGATTTTGGCCAGTTCTTCCAGCCCCTTATCAGTAATTTGTATCTGCGTAAATGGGTGTTTGGTATTTTCATAAGACATGTAATTGCCCTGCCATTGTTTGAGGTCGCCATTATTTAGCCAGAATTTCTGATTCACTAAAGTCCCCGGTATATTTATAAGTTCCGAGATAGATAAATCCATTTTCAACCAGGTGTATCCCTGATCCTCAGTACGATATTTAATCAGCTTTATTTGTTCTTCCTGCGTTTTAGCTTCAGGAGTATCTGCATATAATCTGATTTTATCGCGGTATCTGCCGCCCAATAACTGCCATACCGGTACTCCGTAGGCCTTCCCACAAAGATCCCAAAGAGCCATTTCTACTCCGCTTACTCCTCCTCCTTGACGGCTTTGTCCGCCAAACTGCTTTATAATTTTAAATATCATCTCCACATTACATGGATTTAATCCAAGGATACGGCTTTTTAACATAAGTGCATATCGGGGATCAGCTCCGTCTCTGACTTCTCCCAAACCGTAAATACCCTGGTTAGTATCAATTCGAATAATTGCAGTACCGCCCATTGCCGCTGTTAAAGCATAACGCATGTCGGTAATTTTCAGTTCTGATGGATTTGAAGAGCGTTGGATATTAGATGTTGTCTGAGCAATTGTGTCTTCGACGGACAACTTCATCAATCCTCTTAAAGCTATCCCTCCCATGGCTGCCTTTTTGATGAAACTTCGGCGGTCATTTGATGTTGAAGGATCCCCAATTTCTGTTTTGATGGCTTTAGCATCTGATTTTTCCTGTTTTCTGGTTTTATCAGCAATCTGCTGTAAAATACTCTTCATGCCAATCGATTATTAATAATATACATTTTATTGAGATTTACAAAAGTCCTTTGTGAACCTTTGAGAAAACCTTTGTGCAACTTCGTGGTCAAATTTCTTTAACCACAAAGGACACGAAGTTCGTCACAAAGTGACACAAAGGTAAGAGTGCATCAAAAGTTTCTTTCCTTAAGATATTTGTCCAGTTCTTCTTTTGACATTGGGAGTTTGCCGGGGTAATTATTCAGCCAGTTCAAAAAGTCCTTTTTTATCTCCTCACTCCACTCACTATCTATCTGGCCTGCAAAATATTTCTTCTCGCGCAGACGCTGATGTCCAAATTCGTCGCGAAGCTCCGTAAATTCGGAAGTAAGTACAAGGTCTTCGACAAGATAAGCTGGAATAAAGATCACTCCATATTTCTTGGCAAGAACAACATCGCCCGGTAAAACGGTAGCTCGTCCGACACGTATGGGGGCATTTATGGAAGTAAGGATCATTTGTTGAATGTATGATGGGTCCTCTCCTTTAATCCAGCCGTTAAACCCCTTAATTTCATCCAGACCCTCCTGATCTCTCACAGATCCGTAGAAGACCACCCCTCTTTGTGATTTTGCATAAATTGAATTGCCAAGATTGTCACCTATTAGTGTGCCATCCACAATTTTGCCATAAGCATCAGCTACATAAACATCTCCATTGACTAATACATCAATAGGCCACGAATTGGTCCCTCCTTGCTGAGCCCTGTTTTCAATTTTGCCCTGAGCTTTCACCAGTTTTTCAAAATCAGGTCTGAGAGGCATATACTGAGCTGTTACGACGCGACCGGTCATCGCTTCTTCCGGATGTATAATTGTCCAGTCACCTTCAAACTGGTTTTGAAACCCTTTGTTCCTCAGAGCTCCCCATGCCTCTTCCAGAGATATCTTTTTAAGTCTTTCAAGAATAGCATCAGAAACTTTTGGTCTACCGTCAGGGAAGCGCTCACCTTTCCATTCAGAAGTCAATGCTTTAATATAATCCGGAGATGAACCGACATTTTGGCCATGCATAAAAAAGCAGCCAAGCATAATAATTGATACGAGAAGGATTTTTTTATTCATGTTACAGGTTTTAATTTTAAGTTCTTAAATTTTTTAAATCAGTTACGCAAAGACACACAGAGGCACCACCGAGGGTCACAGAGGGACTCAGTCTAGAAATCGATCATTGCTTTCATAACGCCATCTCTGTAATCTGCGACAAGGTCAAAAGCTTCTTTTGTTTTTTCGAAAGGGAAGCGATGTGTAACCATACTTTCAATTTTGACCGATCCGTTTTTCATCAGATCAAGCGTCTGCTCCACGCAGTTCATCTGCCTTCTAATGAATTGAAGTGATATCTCTCTTCGTCGTGTAGTTTCAACACTTAATGACCATCGGTCAAATTCAGGAATACCAACCACTACCAGTTTACCTCCTGGTTTCAGAAGTTCAATAGCCTGATCCAGTGCTTCCTGCTTGCCACAGCATTCAAAAGCAATGTCAAGGCCCAATGGCTCCCTGCGATTTATTTTGCTGACAATGTTTTCTTTCATGGGGTTTCCGGCTAAGGTAGCCCCTTCCTTGGCTGCAATTGCAAGCCTTTCGTCTATAATATCTGTAATATATATTTTTGCAACACCCTGGGCCCTGGCAGCCAGCATAACACTCATCCCGATAGGTCCGAATCCGAATATCCCAATGTTGAGACCTTTAACATCACCTGATTTTTTTACAGCGTATACTCCGATAGAAAGCGGTTCGGAAATTGAACCATGATCGGTTGTTAAATTTCCAGTGAGCGGGAAGCAGCTTTTTTCAGGCATCACAATGTATTCCATAAGGCATCCTTCGGCCTGTCCGGGACAGCCAAGAAACCGTAGTTTACGACAGGTGTGATATCTGCCTGCAAGGCATTGATCACATTCCCGGCATGGCATTGCCGGATCAATTGCGATCAGATCACCAGTCTTAACCCTTTTTACAGATTTACCGACTTCAACAACCACTCCTGCACCTTCGTGTCCTACAGTGAACGGGTAAACTACTTTTTGAGAGCCTATCTGACCCTGCGTATAGTAATGAATATCCGATCCACAGATTCCAACTGCCGACATTCTGATTTTTACATCACTGGAATTTACTAAAACCGGTTCAGGAATATCCCTCATTTCCATTTGTTTTATTCCTGTAAGCATCATTGCTTTCATTCGGCCCCGTTTTTATTATTATAAGCAAATATAAAAATAAGTTGGTCATTCTTTGCGCCTTTGCATCTTTGCGAGAAAAAGGATTCCGATTGTATCAATTTTCAAGTAGCGCATAAAGTTAAAAATTAGTATATTCACAACATAACTTGATGCAAATCTTTCAACAAATGAGAAAAATTTACGGAGTAGGAGAAACAGTTTTTGATATTATTTTCAAAAATGAACAGCCTCAGGCTGCTAAAGCAGGTGGAGCTATGCTTAACAGTACTGTTTCACTTGGAAGGATAGGTTTGCCCGTTTCCTTTATCAGTGAGTATGCCGGTGACAATGTTGGCAGGATAATCGATAGGTTTCTATCAGAAAATGGAGTAGGAACGAGCTATATCGATCATTATAAAGATGGCAAAACAAAACTTGCGTTGGCTTTTCTCAATGAAAGGAATGATGCCAGTTATACTTTTTACCAGGACTATCCTGAAAAAAGATTAAATATTGATTTTCCGGAGCTCAGAAAGGATGACATAATTCTTTGCGGCTCAATTTATGCTATTACGAGTGAGATAAGGAAGAAGTTCATGGATCTGATAATCAGGGCAAAAGAAAATGGTGCAATTGTGATTTACGATCCGAATTTCAGGCCTACGCATTCTTCTGATCTTGAGTCACTTATGCCGATGATCGTTGAAAATATGCAAACTGCGAGGCTGATAAGGGGTTCTGATGAGGATTTTAAAAACATCTTTGGAGCAACTACTCCTGATGAAGCATGGGATGTTGTCAGGAAATATTGTAACTGCCTGGTCTATACTGCCAACTCTGAAGGAGTTTATGTCAGAACTGTCAGTTATACAGGCAGTTTTGCGGTAAAAGCTATTAAACCGCTCAGTACAATCGGAGCTGGAGATAATTTCAATGCAGGAATGATGGCGGCAATCTATTTGAATAAGATCACATCAGATCAGCTTGATAAAATGTGCGATGAGGGGTGGTCAAAAGTTATCTCAATGGGTGTTGATTTTGCTACCAATGTATGCTTATCCTACGAGAATTACATTTCTCTGGAATTTGCGAAAGAATTGAAAAACAGGTAGGAAATATATCCTCTGTGGTCCTCTGTGTCTCCTTTGTGCCTCTCTGTGTAACTGAAAAGTGAGGAACTGTCACAGAGGTGCACAGAGTATTCACGGAGATGCACAGAGAAAAAGTCAAATTATATTTCAGATTGGTTTTGCATTGGCAAGCAGGTATTTCTCTGCTTCCAGCGACCAGATATAACCGGTTTTTGAAACAATTTTCTGAAGCCCGGCATAAAATGAATCCTTTATTCCTAACTCACCAAGACTTGAAAGAGCTACAAGCGGCATCGATATATTTGTGTAAATAAGTTTTTTACCACCGGGGATATGAGGGAGATTCAGCGTGGTATCAACCACGGAATCCAATCCGCCAACATGGGTGATCATGATAGCCGGATTGATCTTTCCTTCACCCATTAGTTTTAACGATTCCCTCATATCATCTGTGTTGCCTCCGGATGTACCTACAATATGTGTGAATGCGTAATGAACATTATAGAAATTAACTTCGGCTTTAAATTCCGGATTAACCGGGCCTGCAAAAAAATTGAGACATCCATCGAAACCCATAATTGCATCGCCAAGTTCAATTACAGGCTTGACAGGAGCAAAAATGAAAACATCATCAAACCGTTTATCGCCGGTGAGATCGCGCATATGTCTGATCGGATCTTTGATTTTCCCGGTATTAACATATACCAACTGAACTCCCTCTTTTTCAGCATGTTCGGGTGTAAAGATTGAAGAGGCTCTTGCCAATCTGTTTTCATCAATATCAGTAACTACCAGCAATCCGGGTTTTCTCTTCTGGTGCAGAGCATAATCAATGGCTCCAAGACCCATTGGACCTAGACCTGCAAGGATTGCCATATTTCCTCCCTTTCGGATTCCCATATTATGATTATAGGTTCCCGGTGGAGTATGATAACTTGCATGAAATGCACCAACTATGCACGACATAGGTTCAGAAAGCGAAGCTGGGAAAAAGGCTTCTCCATTATATGCTAAAAGACAATCAGCCTCCATTACAATAGCTGGGATTATGATGTATGTTGCATCGCCCCCGATGAACCGGTAGGAGTAACCAGGAGCATTAAGAGTACCCATCTGAACCATTGCAGGCTGAATTGAGAATTTCTGTCCGGCTTTGAATTTGTGCTGCCATTTTTTCCCGACTTCCAGGATTACACCGGCAAACTCATGCCCGATTATGGTTGGATTAATATTAATATCGTTCGGAACACGCTTATGATCAGCCCCCTGGAGCGCTGCTTTATGCGACGACATGCAGATGCTGTCGGAGATTACACTGGCAAGAATCTCATCATCCCTCAATGCAGGCAGATCAAATTCTTCAAGTCTCAGATCCTTCTTCCCGTAAATTCTAACTGCCTTTGTCTTCATGTTTTAAATTATTTTCTTTTTTACCACGGAGTCACACAGAGTTTTCACAGAGTTAAGTATCTCAATATCCCAGCACCCTGAGCTCTGAGCCCTTAGCCTTCTATCCCAGCATCACCTGACCGCCGGTTACTGGAATAGCCTGACCTGTTTCGTACTCCTGATCAATAATATACAGAAGTGCTTTCATTATGTCTTCCAGTTTGCATCCTCTCTTCATAGGTACCTTATCCTCATAAAACTTTCTTACATCCTCAATGTTTTTTGCTCCGGGGACTTTTCCTGTTTTAAGATACTGTACGAATAATCCACTCTTTGGGTCAGACCACAGGGGCCCCTCGTAAAAATTACCGGGACAAATTGAATTAACCTTAATTCTGAAAGGAGCAAGTTCCATTGCAAATGATTGGGTGAGCCCTATGCCTCCAAATTTAGCTCCGGAGTAGGCAAAATTACGATTGCTTCCCCTCAATCCTGATTTTGAATTGATCTGGATTATATCAGTGAAATATCCGGGTCTTTCCTGGTTCTGGAGTCTCATGACTTCTGAAGCGTATTTTGCACAATGAAAATACCCGTTGTAGTTTACTTCGGTCGTTTTAGAAAATGCCTCAGCGTCCATTTCATCAAGCCCTCCGGCCTTTAATATGCCTGCATTGCTTATCATAAGATCAAGTCCGCCAAACTCCCTCACAGTCGTAATGATCAGGTCTTTGACCGATGCGGCATCTGAAACATCAGTCCTGACAAATATTGCCCTGTTAGGTGATTTCTTTGATGATAAAGAGGCGGCTAACGATTTGCCTGTTTCCTCATTCAGGTCGGCAATTATAACATTCATATTTAATTTGAACAATGATTCTGCAATCCCTGCTCCGAATCCCTGTGCACCGCCGGTCACTATTACAATTTTGTTGTTCAGTTTGTTCCTGGAGTGTGTCGGTTGTACGACTTTTCTTCTGTAGTTTTCTACTTCCCACTTATCGATAAAATCCACCTGTTCGGGAATAAGAAATTTAATTCCTCCGCAGAGAGATGCGTAGTAACTTATTTTTATCAGGTCTTCATAAATATCGAGACTAGCTTCGGCACCGGTGAAAGTGTCATCAAAGGCAAAAACACCCATATCCTTAATGATAAATACCCTGGGCAAGTAACCATATTCACTTATGAAGTGGGGCAGCTGGTATCTGAAAGAATCGAGGATCTTCTCAGCAGTTGATGATTGTTCAATATATAAGTACCTTGTTTTACAGTAAACAATAATATCGGGTGTGAGTGGCAAGGATATTTTATGAAACTCCTGCTGGTTCTGATAAAACCTGGCAATGAGAGAGTTATTACGAAACCTGATTACCCCGGGTTGTTCCCCTGAAAGCAGAATTCGTATGGTCGGGAGAACTTTATTAAGTACCGGATTATAGGGTAATGTTGTAACATCAGAAACAGGAGCTACCTGTTCTTTAATTTTCTCTAAGATATTGTCATAGACATGCCTGATCTCTTCTGTAGTATCTGCTCCGACAAAGGAACCGTGATTCTCAAGAAATATTATCTTTGGATCGTGAGAGAACTTTTCGCGATATGATATTATTTCTGATTCAAGCTTCTTAAAAAGTGTATAACCCGGATCTGTATAAGTCACAAAAAGAACACTCTCCCCAAATAGCTTTTGGGTCAAACTTTTTGCATTTCTGCTACAGAGTATTCCATTGATCAGGGTAGGATGGAGATGCACAACAAATTTATACTGAATGATCTCATGCAGGGATGTCTCCACGGATGGCCTCATTTTTTTAGCGGGATCGACGATACTCCGGAGCAAATCTTCTTTAACCTGTTCTTCCCTGGTTACAGAATCATCAGAATAGGCACCTGAAGATATTAAATGAAGCTTTTGCCTGCTTAAAGCCACAAGCCCTTCCTCATTCATTTCAGCAAGAGATTGTCCGCTTGCTTTGATCCATATTGTCTCATCGTCCTTGAATGAAGTATTTCCTCCACCGGCAATCACATATTCCTTATTGCTTCCATAGTACTTCGAAATCTCAATCAGTTCTTTTATTTCAGGCTTCATTTTCGTACTTGTTTAAGAAATATTCAATAACTAATTGTCCAAGATTTATCAAATCCTTCATTTGTTCTTTACTGTGATTTCCATCAGGTAAGATATAACCTTGTCTTCCATTGGCTCTCAGATACTGATGGGCAGCAATAACGCATGCCCCTTCCCATGCGATCTTTTTTAAAGACTCATCAAGAGGTTTTAAGCCCCTGGTTGTTACCGTGAGTGGCAACATCTCAGGTGTATTGTGTTCAGTTCCAAAGGTTATGATAAATCCTTTATTATGAAAGAAATCAACGAAGTTTTTCAGAATAGCAAAATCGTTTCTTCCGGGTATAAGTTCTATACATTCAATACCCAGATAGTTTAGCGAACTACAGAGTTTTTCAGGATCAGACTCAAATTCAGTGCATTTACCTGAAGCATCATCAAGAAGCACCGGATAACACGGTATTCCCCCGGCTTTGATGATAATCTTAATAATTTTTCTGAGTTCGAGGAAAGAGTTTTCATTCTCTTCAACAAAAGCAGCGCCACCACTTTTAAGCAGATTAGACCTTATTTCAATTTCAAGGGCAGCCGGGTTTAACATACCTGTTTTCGATTTTTTGCCTCCGTACAGGTTTTCAATAAAACGAAGTTGCTCTTCACCTGATGAGGATTGTGTGACAGCAAGCTCCCTTAAGGCTTTTGCCAAGTGACGTTCGCGCACAAGTTCATGAGCATACTCCTTTTTGATAGTCTCATATGAAAGCTTCAAAGCCGGTTTTTCGCGTTCAATCAACTTATTCAGCTTTGAAATCATAGCTTTAATCTGAACCTGGCTCTCTTTTTTTACATTTCTGAGTTGTCTTCTTTGCATCCAGCCTACCTGAAATGGATAATCCAATCCTTTTCCGCTAAAATATATTCTACCGGGATTCTTGGGATCATTTATCCTGATTCCCTTTTTCTGTTCTTCTTTCAGAAGTCCTATAAATTCAATATTGAATAAGGGAAATATTTTGTTTATCAGGCATCCTTTATGAAAAGCATTATAACCATCGGTTACATAAAAATCATTAATACCCAGGACAGCTATTTTTTCTTCAACTGCCATTTTGAAGGCCGTATCCAGAGCTATGAATGCGCTGAATGAATATGGCGTATGAATGTGTCCATTTGCTTCGCGATACTCAGGAAAAGAGATTCCCTTCATCTCTTTTTCCAGCAGATCAAATGAGGGAAACTCTGAAAGGAAATTCTTCATTAGCGATTTTATATATTTGATTTTAACTTACCAGTTAAGTACTTCTTCAGGAACATTCGTTAATGAATCACATATCCAGTCAGCCTCCTTCAGGGCTGCAGCATCAAATGAAGATGTCACGGCGAGACACCTGCAACCGGCAGCTTTAGCGGCCTCTATTCCGCTTACTGCATCTTCTACAACAAGACAATCTCCGGGTTTTACCCCCAACCTTTTAGCAGCTTTAAGGTAAATATCCGGGAAAGGCTTTTTCTTCTTAACATCAAGTCCGGTGATGATTGTTTGAAAAGAATCTCGCGATAGTCCGATCTCCTTAAGATTTACCTCCATCTTTATCGAGTCGGCACTTGTTGCCAGAGCCAGTTTAAGTCCTTTATTCCTGCATTTTGAAATGAACTCATGAGCCCCGGGTAGCGGAGAAAGTTTTCCTCTGACTATATTTTCGTATATTTCATAAGTCCTGGCCTTTACCTGCTCAATATCCATTTTAATTCCACGTTGCTCCGCCACTCCGCCTAAATATCTGTTTTCCCCCATACCAACAAAGGGTTGAAAATCCTGAGGTGATACGTCGATGCCAAGTTCCCGGAACATCATTACTGCTGCCTTACAAATAAAATGTTCGGAATCCACAAGAACGCCATCCATATCGAAAAGCACTCCTTTTATCATCTGAACAATTTTTCCAGTTCAAGTATCCTGGCTTTATCAAGGGGCCTTTTCCTTCCTGTCATTTCTGTCATCAATGTCATCTTGGCAGCATTTTCCAGAACCTCAATTTTATCAAATGCCTGAAGAAGGTTTGAGCCGGTTGTAAGGATCCCGTGATTCTCCAGTAAAAGAATATCTGAATTCATGATATTCTCAGCTGCAACCTCAGCCAGTGCGACGGAACCCATGACTGCATACCGAACAAAAAGAGGATCGCCAAGTATTGCTTTGGCTTCTGCAGTAAGGTTAGTATTTATTTTTGCCTTTATTGCAGTGAAAAGGGAAGCGAATACAGGATGAGCATGTACAATGGCAAGCACATCCTTTTTCTTCTTATAAATAGCAAGATGCATGGCAGTTTCGATTGATGGTTTAAGATGCGGTGTCAGATTTTCGCCAAAAATGTTTACAATACCAACTTCTTTCCACTTCATTCTGCCTTTATCAGTAGCTGAAGGGGTTATCAGAATCAGATCATCAGACAGCCTGAGACTGATATTTCCACCTGAAGTCGTTGTAAGTCCATGTTTGTAGAGCCGCCGCATGAAGTGTGCTACTTCCTTGCGTTCTGATTTGTATTTATCCTTAATTTCCATTGAGCAAACTAACTGACAAGGTCTATTATACCATTGAGAATGTAACGAGGACGGTAAGGGAACTGATCGATGCCATTCCGGTCGGTAATACCGCTTAAAACAAGCAGCGTATCGAGTTCTGATTCCAGGCCACACCTTACATCAGTATCCATCCTGTCGCCTATCACAATAGCATCTTCTCTTTTAACACCAAGCCGTTTAAGAGCAATGCGCATCATCAGCGGATTTGGTTTGCCTACATAATAGGCTTTTTTTCCGGCAGCAATTTCTATCGGAGCTATAAGAGCTTTTGTGGACGGAGTAATCCCTTCTTCAACCGGACCGCTGATATCAGGATTGGTTCCAATCAGTTTTGCACCTTTAATCACAAGATTTACAGCCAGTTCAACCTTTTCAAAATTATAGCTATGTGTATCTCCGACAACAACATAGTCGGGATTGACATTATTTACACTGTATCCGACACTGTATAAAGCATGAATGAGTCCGGCATCACCTATTATGTAAGCACTCCCATTAGGTTTCTGATTTGAAAGGAAACTGGCAGTTGCAAGCGCACTGGTATAAAAGTGCTCTTCACCAACGTTGATGCCGAGTCTTTTCAACTTTTCGTGGAGTTCTTTTGGTGTTCTTTCGCTGGAATTGGTCAGGAATAAGTATTTTTTCCCGGTTTCTTCAAGCCAGGCCAAAAAATCAGTCACCCCCGGCAGGAGTCTGTTACCATGATAAATGACACCATCCATATCGATAATAAATCCTGCTTTGCTTTTTATGTTCTCTAAAACATTGTCCATATTTTGTGAATTTACTGGCAAAGATAACTATGATTTCCAGATTTATTTATTCCTTAATCTGCTTCCTATCTTCTCTCTTGTACAAAAGATGCAATAATGTTGGAAGGACTATGAGAAGAAGCGGAAGTGCAACAATGAACCCACCGATCACAGCAATTGCGAGCGGTTGATGCATCTGAGCTCCAGTACCAACACCGATAGCCAGCGGCATTAGTGCAATGATCGCTCCGAGGGCTGTCATGAGCTTTGGCCTTAATCGGGTGGAAATCGCGAAAACAAGGGATTCATCAACGGTGCCTTTTAAGCGATTGGTAGTAAACTGCTGAAATGTAAATATTGCATTCTCACCAATAATTCCGACGATCATTATCAACCCGGTATAACTGCCCACATTTAAAGGTGTATTCGTTATGAAAAGTGCTATCAGACTTCCGGATATTCCAAGGACTGCTATGAAAAGGATAGAGCAGGCGGCTCGGAAATCTTTGAAAAGAAATAACATGAGCGCAAATACCAGAAGACTTGACAAAATGAGTATCATCAGGAGCTCATTGAATGATTTCTGCTGGTCGGCATATTCACCTCCATATTCGATATTGTAGCCCTGTGGAAGAAATATCCTCGAATCAATAGTTTTCTGTATCTCCTTCATAGCACTGCCGAGATCCTTACCATTCAACCTGGCAGTGACAATCGCAACCGACTTTAGGTTATCCCTGTTGATTTCAGCAACTCCTTCCTTTAAACTGATTGTGGATAAAGTAGATAGAGGTTTGAGTTTCCCATCGGGCAGGAATACAAACCTGTTTTTGATATTATCGAGACTGTTTTTAGTACTATACGGATAAATCATCCGTATCACGGTCATCTGCTCTTTTTCAAGAATACTTCCGATCATATTTCCCTCAGTCATTGTTTGCAGCTGAAACTGGAAAGAGGCAGGAGAGATTTTGAACTGTGCAAGCTTTTGCTGGTCAGGTATTACCTCTATTGAGGGCCCCGCAATGATAATGCCATCAAATACATCCTCAACACCTTCAATCTTCTCAACTTCTCCTGTGACCTTCCGGGCCAGATCATTAAGCATCTGATGATCACTCCCGAATATCTTGATCTCAATCGGCTGAACTGATGCCATGAGGTCACCCAGCATATCCCCAATTACCTGTCCGAAATCGATCTGCAGCGCAGGTTGAGTTGCTTCGATCTTCTTGCGGATATCATCAATTACTTCAATTGTATTTCTTTTCCGGTCATCTTTTAAGTGTATCAGGTAATCACCATCATTAGGTTCTGTTATAAAAAATCCCATCTGGGCACCCGTTCTTCTTGTATAGGTAGCAACCTCAGGTATTTTCACAATTATTTTTTCAACCTCAATAAGCATCCTGTCAGTCTCTTCAAGTGAGGTTCCCGGAGGAGCTTTGTAGTCGAGAACAATGGATCCTTCATCCATTTCAGGAAGAAATCCTGTTTCAAGCCTTGGAAGGATATAAATTATAGATATCAACAGGAACAGGATGAAAAGAATGCTAATAACAGGTTTCCGCAGAAAATAGCTTACCCAGTTCCTCGTCTTGGTAGTTTTTATATCTACTTTTTTCTTTTCCGGAAAGAAGGATCTTAAATTGGAAAGCCAAAGATAAATTACCGGCAGTCCGATCCATGTTACGAAGAAGGAACAAACCAGGGTTATGATCATTGTATTTGTTAGAACATTGAAATAAGCTCCAGCTACTCCACCCAGTAACATAAAAGGTACAAAAATCACAATTGTGCTTATTGATGATCCGACCATTGATGGTATCAGATAATTTATTGCCTGGTGAACAATCTGTTTTGAAGGTCTGTCGGGAAATTCTTCATGCGTCCGGTGTATCTGTTCCACCACCACAACGGCATCATCTATGATCAGTCCAATCGCAGCGGCAATAGCTCCGAATGTCATTATATTCAGAGTATATCCGATACAATAGAGTACAATAATTGTGAGAAGCAGTGTGACAGGGATCGTTATAAGAATAGTTGTACTGGCCCTGAAGGACCTCAAAAACATAATTGCTACGAGGAGTGCCAGAAGGAGTCCCAACCAGAGGCTGTCGTTGACACTTTTTATTGCCTTGTTTACAAAATCTGCCTGATCATAATAGAAAGAAATATGAACGTCGGCTGGAAGTATCTTTTCAAGCTCTTTCTTCTTTGATGCGACATCTTCCGAAAGCCTGATAAGATTGGCGCTGGGTTGCTTAAGTATTGCCACGAGCAGTCCCTGACGTCCGTTGGCATTGATCCTCGTGTATTCAGTTCTTTCCCTGACATTTATATCAGCAACATCCTTTAGTTTTATAAGTCTTTTTCCGTCATTCCGCAAAATAACATTTTCTACATCAGTTAAATTATATAGTCCCGCATCTGTTATACTCAGATAAAGCCTGCGGTAATCGGAAAGAAAGCCATTCGATGTAATAAAGTGATTCTGGCTGAGCATATCCCGGATATTCTCAGGGGTTATGGAAAAAGTACTCATTTTAAGCTGATTAAGCTCAATCCAAAACTCTTTTGTTTTTCCACCTATGACACCTACTGATGAGACACCTTCAATCTGGGACAGGAAGGGCTTGATTATATATGTTGCTATAAGGTTAAGTTCGATAGGTGTTTTTTTGTAGCTTTCAACTGTAAATCCTATAACAGGCAGAATAGAGGGATTCATTTTCTCGATCTGAATCTGAACATCCGGTGGAAGGGAATTTTTTATCTGTGAGATCCGCGATTCGAGCATCTGTTGATTAATGTTAATATCTGCACCCCAGTTAAGAAAGGCAGAGATCTCACAAGTTCCCCTGCTGGTTGTACTTCTTAATATCTTGAGATCAGGAACTTGCTTAATAGCATCTTCCAAAGGTCTGGTGACAGTCACCATCATTTTATCGATAGGCTGTTCTCCATTATCTGCGATGACCTTTAATTTAGGGAACGTGATTTCGGGGAAAAGGGAAACCTGTATCTGTCCGTAAAGGAATATTCCTCCGACAATAATAACTGAAATAATAACAGAAATCGGGTTTTTAAATGAGAGGAAGAAATTCTTCATATTGTCATTCCTTTATAATGGTTATCCTGGCCGTATCAGGCAAACCATAATTACCGGTGAGTATTATTCTGTCTGACGAAATGAATTCAGGTTTAGTTATCTCAACTTCATCATTATTCTCAAATCCCTTACTCACATCAACCTTAATTGCTGTACTATCATTTATCAGTTTCATTACCCAGAATTCAGTTTGGGCTTCATTACCAAGTACAGCTTTCTTAGGTACAACCATAGCGTTCTCACTTGTAGATTTAACGATGTTTACACTGGCTATAAGATTTCCAGGCAAACGGTCAGGTGACAGTGGTTTAACAACATATCTGATCGTCTGTGACTGCATATCCATTTCCGGAAGCTTACGGGAGATCATGGCATTCACCTGCCTGTTATCGGGAAGAATGACCCTGCAGTTTCTGTTTTTTTCAATATATTTATCAAATTCAAAAGGGACATCCATTATAAAAACCAGACTGTTTTGTTCCGAAACCACGGCCATTTCATCACCCTCCTGCACAAAATCACCTTTTTGATAAGAGATTGAATTGATCACCCCTTCCTGATGAGATATAATGTTTATCAGTCCTTTAAACGATAATGAAGTATCCATCTGAGCTTTTCTGTCAAGTGCCATAGCCTCCCTCGTTCTGATAGTGAATAGCAACTGATCAGTGGAAATGAACTCACCTGGAGTAATTAATATTTTCTCAATGGTTCCCGTTGTTGTTGCCCTGATAATATTTTTATTCATAAAGGTTGCAACAGCCGGTAATGCCACAGTTGAGCTGACCGACTTGAAGGAGACAGGACCAACAGTAACAGGGGTTTTAACTTCGGTAACTTCTTCTGATATCTTGCTGGCATGCTTACAGGAAAATAAAATTCGGGTAATTACTAAAAGCAGACATAAGAAATAATTGGTTCTAATATTAGTTAACATCAGAGTATATTTTTTATCGGGTTAAAAGGAAGTTCAGTTCATTTACAACCTGCAGTTTTTGAACATTGATCAGGTTAACGTTTCTGAATATGGTTTTATAGTTTTTAATCGCATTAATATATTCTGTCATCTGGATAATTCCTGCTTCAAGTTGCTCTTTAAGAGCTTTTACCAGTTGGTCAGCAGTGTTGAGCTGATCATCTAAACGGGACTGCATCTCATTTAACGCCTTAAGTTCGTTAGTAAGTTGCCGGATCTGTTGAAAGTACAATTTTTGATAATTGTTCTCATAAGTCTTCCTGGTGTCCTGGTCAATTTCAAGTTTCTGCTTTTCTATACTTCGTTGTTTTCCGTCATAAACAGGTACATTAAGGCTTATGCCAGCGCTATAACCAAGGTGGCTGTAAAAATTCCAGGGATTACTTGTAAGGAAACCGGCATCAGCAAACCAACTGAATTTTGGTCTGTAGCGTATGTCAATTGCTGCCTTTTCGTTTTCAATCCTGACACTATCAATTTTATATTGAAGGAAAGCAGGAAATTTCGAAATATCCGGTGTTCCGTTGATTTTGAGTTCTGGTTTAACCAGTTCAAACCAGGAAGAATCATTTAGGCCACAGAGTTCGTTAAGTGAACTCAGATCTTTTCTGTACTGACTCTCAAGTTGTCTTACCAGTATTTCCTGAGACTGTGTCTCTACGAGTAGTGCCAGATAATCAGTCTGTTTGTATACTCCGTTTTTTACAAACTGCTTTACGAGTACATTTTCTTTTTTAGATAATTCAAGAAATGTTTTATTAAAAATGAGGTCACTATAGCCTGAAAATGCTGTGAGATATTGTTCAGTAATAAGTTTATTCAATTCGTCAGTCGAAATCATTGAAGAATTATTTACCAGTTGCTTTTTAATATTCACAGTATTATATTTATTCATAATCTCTTTTTTGTTGAATATATTTTGTGTTACACCCACAACAGCAGTATAAGTACCGCCATTTGTTATTACTTCATCATATCCGAAATTATGATAAGAAGGTGAGTATAGGAGCTCAGACTTTGCTTCAAGAAATGGTTTCTTGGCCGCCCCGATAATAAGACTATCAGCAATAGCAGAATTGATCTGATTCCTGTAATCATTTAATAATGGGCTGTTATGAATACCTTCTTTCAGGTAAAATTCCAGGTTGCGGGTCTGGTTATATGCAATCAGAGTCAGAACGGAAAAGAAAAAAATGAGGAGAAACCTTCTTAGCATAGCGGTCAATTATCGAAGTTTCAGAAAATGCAATTTACGTAAAATCAGAATCAAAGTTCAAAAATAATTCTGAAGCAAATCTGTGCGATCTTTCTCTTATGACAACCTAAACGCCTCCTTTATTCAGATCAATTGATTTTTTATTTGAATAGTCAGTTTTAATCTGATGCCCTTTAAGCGGCATAACTTTTTGATGAATTGCATCGAGAATCCAATCAGGCTGGGGGAAAAAATATTCTTCCATCTCATAGGCAGGAGTTATCCAGTTCCTCGATCCAACTACAACAGGGGGAGCATCGAGATAGTCAAATGCCAGTTCTGTTATAGTTTGTGCCATCTCTTTAAGGAATGAACCACGTGAAGAAGCATCACTGGTCAGAACAATTTTTCCGGTTTTTTTAACTGATTGAATAACAGGTTCATAGTTAAATGGAACAAGTGAACGGGCATCAATAACCTCTGTGCTGAGTCCATATTTCTCGTGAAGTATTTCAGTGACTTTCATAACAGGATATAATGTTGCTCCAATCGAAAGAATTGTGATATCGTCTCCTGATTTTTTTATATCCGGTTCTCCCAAAGGGATCTCATAATAGCCTTCCGGTACTCCTTCGGTATGAAACATTTCACCGATATCATAAATTCTCTGGCTTTCGAAGAATATAACAGGATCTGTTCCCTGTAATGCCGAATTCATCAATCCTTTTGCATCATAAGGGGTAGCAGGGAATACAACTTTTAATCCGGGGATATGAGCAGTAAGCGACGACCAGTCCTGAGAATGTTGTGCGCCGTATTTTGAACCTACCGAAACCCTTATTACTACCGGCATTTTAATAATATTACCGCTCATTGCCTGCCATTTAGGCAACTGGTTGAAAACCTCATCACCTGAACGACCAAGAAAATCACAATACATAATCTCAGCAATAACACGTCCTCCACACATACCATAACCAATTGCCGTTCCCACTATTGCGCCTTCAGATATTGGTGAGTTGAATAGACGGTGATAGGGAAGCGCTTCTGTCAATCCGCGGTAAACTGCAAAAGCTCCTCCCCAGTCGCGATTCTCTTCACCCCAGGCAGCAAGAGTAGGATCTTTGTAAAAACGGTCGATTACAGCTTCAAAGATGCCATCGCGGAGCTGATATAATTTAGCTTTGGAAACAGGTTTCCCATCCCTGTCTTTGTAAAATCTTTCTTTGTTTTTCAGTGACTTAACGTGAGGATTCTCCGCCAGGGGGAGAAGTACTTCCGGAGTTCCATCTTCCATTTTATCAACTGACCCGTTTGAAAACATCATATCACCAATACAGTCCGGATCTTTTTTCAGATTGATCCTCGGTGAAACTTCATCATTAATACTTAATATAAGTATTTGATTCAGAAGCTCTTTTGTCTCTCTGCTTATGTTTTCAAGCTGTTCCAGCTTTGCTATGCCCGCCAGAACCAGCGATTTGCCATATGCTATAATTGAGTCCTCCTTTTGCCATGCCTCTATTTCCTCTTTTGACCTGTAAGATGATGCATCTGAGGGCGAATGCCCGCTTATTCTATAGGTCAGTGTATCAAGCAAAACCGGGCCTCTTTTTTCATTTAATAACTGTTTTTTACGTCTGAAAGCATCGATAACGGCAAGCGGATTATATCCATCAACACGTTCGGCATGCATTGATTCGGGATTTACACCGGCCCCGACTCTCGCAAGAATGTCGTAACCCATTGTTTCACCCACAGTCTGACCCCCCATCCCATAAAGGTTATTCATAAAATTGAATATCAATGGCAGCCCGCCTTTGTATACTCCATCCCAGAGTGTCTTATACTGGTCCATTGTAGCAAAGCAGATGCCTTCCCAAACAGGTCCGCAACCCATTGAGGCATCCCCTATATTACATACCACTATACCTGATTTGCGGTTTATCTTCTTATAAAGAGCAGCGCCGACTGAAATGTCGCCTGATCCGCCAACAATTGCATTATTAGGATAGATACCAAAAGGAGTGAAGAATGCATGCATTGATCCGCCAAGACCTTTGTTGAATCCATTTTCACGTGCAAATATTTCGGCTAATGCGCCATAGAGTAAAAAATTGATTGCCAGAGCTTTTATGTTTCCCTGAAACCCGTTTTCAACAACTCTCAGCGCAGACCCTCCGAAATAGTTTTTCATTACTGAATAGAGAGTGTCTTCATCCAGACTGTTAATGGCTGATAGTCCTTTTGCCAGAATCTCACCATGGCTTCGATGCGATCCGAAAATGTAATCATCAACTCCCAGGGTGTAGGCCATCCCTACTGCTGAAGCTTCCTGTCCGATGGATAAGTGGGCAGGTCCCGGGTGATTATATGGTATTCCATTATATTCATTTGTAG
>PLML01000189.1:3862-5318 GCA_003141525.1 Bacteroidales bacterium | reverse complement strand
AGAAAAGAAAGCTGCGAAAAGTGCACTTAAGGTGAAGCAGAAAGAACTTGCCAAAAAGCTTTCCACGTATGCTGATATTTATGTGAATGACGCCTTTGGAACTGCTCACAGAGCTCACGGAACAACTGCCGCCATAGCAGATTATTACCCTGAAGATAAAAGAATGTTCGGTTTCCTCATTAATAGTGAGTTAGCTGCAATGGATAAGGTTCTGCATAATCCGCAGAGACCATTCACAGCGATAATGGGAGGGGCAAAAGTTTCTGACAAGATACTTCTTATTGAGAATCTGCTTAACAGGGTTGATAATCTGATTATAGGTGGAGGAATGACCTATACCTTTATTAAAGCAATGGGTGGCAAAATCGGCAAGTCTATATGTGAAGAGGACAAACTTGATCTCGCTCTGAAACTAATTGAAAAAGCCAAAGAAAAGAAAGTTAAACTTTATCTGCCGGTTGACAGCCTGAATGCTGATAAGTTCGAGAATGATGCTAATACTAAAGTCACTGCTGTCAACGCTGTTGAGGACGGATGGATGGGTCTCGATATAGCAGATAAAACTATTAAGGAATTTTCTTCGGTCATTGAAAATTCAAAAACAATTCTGTGGAACGGACCTATGGGTGTCTTTGAGATGGAAAAATTCTCCAAAGGCACAACTGAGGTTGCTAAAGCAATTGCAACAGCAACATCAAAGGGGGCATACAGCCTCATTGGAGGCGGTGACTCAGTAGCCGCAATCAACAAAAACGGACTTGCTGATAAAGTAAGCTATGTTTCAACGGGCGGTGGTGCTATGCTTGAGTATATGGAAGGGAAGAAGCTGCCCGGAATTACTGCAATTCGGGGAGATTAGGAAAAAAATCCGGAATACGGATTTGCGATTTCGAATTATTCATTCCGTAATCCGCAATCGGTAAAACTAGTATCTTTGCATTATGAAAAAGATAGTGTTTATATTACTTGCGATATTTTCGCTTCTGTCGGGTTGCACAAAAAAGGAACCGACCCGTAGTTCAGGTATTGATACAATTGACAACATCACATATTTCTCTGCAACAACAACTTATTATAATTATGGATTTTCATTTTCCGGGGCAAAACTAATCGCCACAACTACTAACCCGGGTCCGGATATTACAATTTATGTAAATGTTGAAAACCAGACTCCAAGACTAACACTTCAGTCAAATAATCTGAATCCATCATTTTTTAAAGCAGGTGATTTTGCTGATGAAACGACCGCCAAATCAGCTTTTGACAATCTTAAAACCGTTTCTGTAACACAATGGCAGGATATGGCCGATCCATTAAATGACAACCAGGTTTGGATCTATAAGTCCGGAACTGAACATTATACAAAATTCAGGATTATCAGTACAGTTGATTCAACAAGGCAGTCTGTGCCCTATGGGGAATGCACTTTCCAGTGGGTCTATCAGCCGGATGGCTC
>PLML01000189.1:0-3855 GCA_003141525.1 Bacteroidales bacterium | reverse complement strand
GTTGAATTCTTCAGAAATCATAAAATCACAACCGGGGATCTTTCTGTTGAAATGATCTTTGAGAGCAGTGGAACAACAGGGGTCACAACGGGAAAACATTTTGTAAACGATTTAAGAATATATGAGGAGAGCTTTCTTAGATCTTTCAGACTTTTTTACGGAGAACCGGAACAATTTCTTATCGCAGCTCTCCTTCCGTCGTATACAGAAAGAGAAGGTTCTTCACTTGTTTATATGGCTGATCATCTGATTAAAAGAAGTCAGAATCCTCACAGCGGTTTCTACAAAGATAACATCGAAAGACTTATCCTGACAATAAAAAGGGCCAAAGAAGAAAAACAGAAAGTGTTATTGCTTGGTGTCAGTTTTGCCCTTGTTGATCTTGCAGAAAATTATTCACCCGATCTCTCAGGAGTAATTGTAATGGAGACAGGTGGAATGAAAGGGAGGAGAAAAGAACTGACCCGTTCGGAACTTCATAATACTCTAAAAGAAAAATTGAATTTGCTTTCAATTCATTCGGAGTATGGGATGACTGAATTATTAAGTCAGGCTTACTCAAAAGGGGATGGGATATTTTATTGTCCGCCATGGATGAAAATTATTATCAGAGATCCGCAGGATCCTCTAACTCTTTATAATGAACCAGCCGGAACGGGAGGAATTAATATAATCGACCTGGCAAATATAAACTCATGCTCTTTTATTGCCACCGGGGATCTTGGCAAAGTTCACGAGGATGACGGATTTGAAGTATTGGGAAGATTCGATAATAGTGATATAAGAGGATGTAACCTTCTGGTAGAATAAGGCCGCGCCATGGCATGACCCTACCATTCATTTTATAACCCCAGTTTTGTCTTTATCTCAGCCGGAATAGCATTTTTATTAACCATAATATATATCGTTTTTGCCCGGACATAGTTTTCAGACATATTCAGGTAGCCTGCGAACGAATTCCTGTCAGTTCCCCATGAGTTCTTGGTAATATAATATTTGGTACCGTTCTGATCTTTCACAATACCGGTAATATGCATACTATGATCGTCAGTTGTAGTTTTATTATCATATCCTGCTTCACGGAATTCCTGTGTTACCTTAACTTCCGGGAAAGGCCTGCTAAAATTATAGGCTTCTGCTGTGCGTTCATCCAGGGTCATCTTCCCGAGTCTGGCTTTATCGGCAGGAGAATACTGGTCAACTTTTTCGAGCTCCGGTATTATAGCGACACCTTTGCCATGCGAGAATCCCTTTTCACTTACATCACCATCCCAGTTAACTGTATAACCATTTTTCAGAGAATAATCCATTATTTCTGTCAATTCATCGAGAGGAACATTATAGTAATTAACGTTTCTCCAGTTGTCAGGAAATGGGACGACCCCCTGAGTATAGAATGGGAAAAGAGTAAATGAAGATATTTCTACATAGTCATCAGGATTAATCTGAAGACTGGCTGCGAATGATTTTGGAGTATAGCCGACGCCCTTATATGTAAATGTTTCAGGTACTTTGCCTAGATAAATGTCAAGTACTGCATTCACTATGCTAAAATACTGGTCACTTTCTCTTTTTCTCTGTACAGGAACGGCAGCAATTGCACTGATAAAAGCGTTAAGTTCGCTATGGTTATGGTTCGGCATACCATAATTGAGGCCTGTATAAACTTCATTAGGTACAATGCCATTCTTCACGAATTCTGCAATCCAATCGTGTCCCTGACCACCTTTTATGATGTTTCCTTTTCCCTCTTTGATAAAGTTATCTTTAAGCCGGTCGACATAGTTATATCGTACTATATACATTTCTGACAAGTCATATTCTCCTTTTCCCATACGAAGAAGTTCTGATTCAATAAATGAAGTTGTCGCAAAATCCCAGCAGGTTCCGGTCGAAGCCTGGTTTTTCACAGGAGTGGCCTTTAATTCGACCACCGGAGTAAATTTGTAACCATCTTCAGTTTTCTGAGGAGCATTGTTTTTCTTTTGTGCATAGGACGGTACGATAAAAACGGACAGGATAAATACCAGCAGGATACGGGTTTTCATAATATTAGATTTTAATTATAAAATAAGTTCAATTAATAAAATGCTAAGCTAGAAAAATAATGGAGAAATAAAATTGATTAATAACAATTTGAAATTTAAGATATCCTTATAGGCTAAGAAGTCTGAAAAGCTATTATCTATCCTGCTTCCCCTTCGTGTTGCTTTGAGAGGTACTTTGTGATCCCCTTCCTTCGTCTGGGCATGCTTTGTGCCTGCCTGCCATGTAGGCAAGGCAGGCAAGAGAAGTCTTTATTAAAACTTGGTACAATATTTGCGACTATAACTTCAGGAATATTAATAGTACTGCCAGGTTTTAATTGATAATTTGACCTATTCCTTTAAGCAATGAAACGCAATTATAAACACACAACCAGAAGGATTATAGCAATAATAGCTATTTCTTTTACATTAATGTGCTGTAATGCAAATGCCCAGCCAGGTTATCCTCCCAGGTTGTTTATGCAACCTTATCGTTCAGTCATTGTTCCGTATCCTCCCGCCCAAAATAACAGGCAAGGTTATAATCCCTATATCCAAACGGGCGGTTTTCAGCCTTTCATAAACTTCGGCATTCATTTTGATCCTCTAATCAGCTGGTTTTCGACTGACAGTTATGATACCCGGAGTAATGGGATGGTTCCTGGTTTCAATTTCGGCATTTCATATAACAAGTATTTTGGTCCCAACTATTCCTTTTCTTCAGGTATTGATATTATTAATGCTGGCGGAAGACTTGTCAACAATGAGACCACTCATTTCGAGCTGAAAGATTACACCAGCACAATTTTAACCGTCCAGCCCGGAGAAGAAATTACATATAATATAACTTATCTCTCAGTACCCCTGGGATTAAAACTACAGACAAACAGGATCGGTTACGGAAGATTTTTTACAGATATTGGACTCGATCCAAGAATCGTAGTCGGAGGCAGGGCAGACATACAATCACTCAATATTAAGGGAGGTAATGCTTTGCCGGAACTGAACACATTCAACCTTTCATTCCATATAATGGCAGGTATGGAATATCCTCTCTCAGAAAATAATTACTTTGTTGTGGGTATTGGATATGACAAAAGCCTTTTTGACATTACACGGGATAACGGGGATCAGCCATCGAATGTGGTTACTCAGAAATCGTTATCATTTCGGATAGGGATCACCTTTTAACTTTCATTGAACGAGATTTAATGTCATACAAATCAATTACCAAATCAGGATTTTTTTCAAATAGAAAGAACTTATCTGCAATTCAATAAGGAAAGTCAGGATGTTTTTTTGAAGTAAAAAATACTGGGAATTTAATGCTTGCCTGTAATCAGGTTATAAGAATGATCGATCCAGGAAAACACCTCTTTATCAGGAACTGTTCCATCAAGATTTATTGTATTCCAATGCTTTTTATTCATATGATAACCGGGTGTCACCGAGGAGAATCTTTCCCTGAGGTCGGTAGCGAGAGAGGGGTCACATTTAAGGTTTATGCTCAGGTCCCCGTCGAGGTTGACCAGGGCGAATATTTTTCCGTCAGCTTTGAAAACAAGTGTCTCGTCTCCAAAGGGGAAGCTTTCAGTGGCTCCTTTCTTTGAAATACAATAGTCTCTTAATGTTACTATATCCATAATTAGGGTGTTTTTTATTCATAAAGTGCCTAGAGTACTTAGAGTTACTATAAATTTACTAGACTTAAACCTTTTCAACCATTTTAACTTTAGGCACTCCAAACTTTTTTTTAAAATATATCTCAATAGAAATATTCAATTTAATAGTTATATTAGCAGTTCTGATACCTGAATGATGACCGGCA
>PLML01000218.1 GCA_003141525.1 Bacteroidales bacterium | reverse complement strand
CATGTATTAAAACTATGTTACTTTTCTGAAACGTGTAGCAAGGAACACCCCACTTCAATTCTTCGGTCAGCTGACAGTCAAGAATTATCATTCTCAATTTCTCAAATTCTTCTTGCCACTTTTTGGCTTTACTTAAAAATACATCAACCTTATGATTCATTCTATTTATTTATTCATTGATACTCTGAAATAAAGTGAGGTGTCACCTTGATAAATAGTTTGTATGTGTCTAAAACCGAAATCTTCAATATTTGTTCAGTCAATAAGATTGTCAATATGTAAAGTGAGGCCTTCATAATATTACTGCCAACGGGAGCCTGGATCCAAAAACCCTTATTCACTGAAAGCTAAAGACGATGGTAAAAGCTTGGCACTTGGCAGGATATCTTTGGTCACAATAAAATTATTTAAGCTATGTATAACTTATTAAAAAAGAACGTGTGAGTGTTTATTCTTTGCTTTTCATTTTGAAATTTAATCCGGAAAAGTTATAGTCGCAGTAAGCTCTATCTGACTTCGTATTCTGCCACTCCAGTTACCGGAATCCCGGTTGAAGTAATACCTTCTGCAATAATCTTGATTAATGATGAAGTATCTCCATTATAATAATTCAGAAGTACTTCTTTATTACCCTCCAGATTTATATCAGGTTTCCAAAGAAGAGTGGATCTCAGATCAGGATCAAAGGTTGAATTTAAATCGGACAAATGTTGTGGAGAATAGAAAATCCGTGAAACACTATACCCAGAAATCCTGAGATTTACGGAGTAATCTACTGGTGCATAAGCGCTGCCTCCTGCTCTGGTAATAAGGTTGATAACTCCGTTTGATCCCTGCAACCCAAAAATGGCTGATGTGCCACCTGATTTTAATACATCTATCCTGTCAATGAAGTTTACTGGCATTGTGATCAAATCATTAATTGAACCTTGAATACCATCAACCAGAATAAGAGGTGTTGAATTGCCGGTAAGGGTATTAGTTCCACGGATTCTGATCTTGTAATCCGGTTCCGAACCTAAAACCTCTACTCCGGGAATTTTACCCCTTATGAGCTCAGCCAGGTTGTGGTAGCTTTCCATTTGCTGGGTAATTATTAGTTCAGCATCAGGCTTACCATACATTGAACGACTGTGCTCTATTTTAATAGTTTGAAAATCTTTTGGTCGTTCGGATATAATATTTACCTCACCAAGACTGATCGTGTCAGATAGTTTGTATTTCTTTCTTATGGCTTCATTAATCTTATAATAGGATTTTAGCTTACTCTGAGTGTTTTCAGCTAAGATTGGAACAGATGACAGTCTATCGGATACTTTAGCGGGCTGGTAAGTGACAGAATCTAAGGTCAGGAACCCCTTCAGCTGTCCTTTCTTATCAATTCCGCTTACAATTAATCTTGAATCTCCAGTCAAGTTAATGTCTGATAATTTGAATCTCCCGGAGGAGTCAGCCGGAACAGTTGTCAAAAATGCATGGTTACTATCGAAAATTCCAATACTGACTCTTGAACCCTCAGTGGGTTTGTTTTTATTGTATTTTCTTAATCTCCCGGATATTGTAAATCCTTTCTCTGGAGGAAAATAAGTTGTATCGTACTTCCAGGCGAAGTCACGCCATCCTTGTGTACGAAGCAGAAGATCCATATCTCTGAATCTATCAGGATTTGATTGATCGAAATAATACGATGGATCTTCAACAAATCCACGAACATCTGATTCAAGCAGAAACCATGATGAAATAGTCCTGGGGAACTTAGATATATTATTTATAAGTCTTTCATCAACAATAGATAATGAAAAATTACCCTTTCTTTCAATTATTGAATCTCCTGACAAAGAAATTTTGAGAGCAACAGGTTCTCTCTTGCTATATAAGAGTTTATCAGTTTCAATTTTAATTTTTAAAGGATCTTCTCTTGCAATATAGACGAGTCTTTCAGACAGAGGAAGATCCTCCAAAGTGGAAAGTGTCAGCATCAATATCCCATCTGGAAGATCATCAGTTGGGATAACAAAATTAGTAATTGGAGACTTAATTTTATAATGTACAGTCTTAATAACTTCATTTCGAGTCGAAAAACTGAGTATTAGATCACGTTCTAAAACGAGAGGCAAGGTTTTCGGATTTGTCTTGGTAGTAATTAATAACTCATTATTCTGATTTATTGAAACCCCTAATGTTACACCAGTTGAAAAACTCTTTGGCAATTCAGCCTTGATATCAATACTATCGGCCCCTCTGAATATAGAATAATAGCTTAAACCCGGGAAGGGTCTAATGAAGAATGAGCCCATCCCAAGATGAGTGGATCTGAATGTGGTAATCAAATCTCCAGTTGATGAATAGATCTTACCAGTGACATTACATCCTTTGCCAAAATAATTTATAGCCTTAAAAGCAACTATTGAAGAGACATTGTCTATCAGCGAACCTCCTTCAGGGAAGAAGTTTAGTCTGATCTTATTTTCTACATATTTTACTTTATCTGAGAGTTCAGCTTGTCCATCGTTTGCATTAATAACAGTGATTTCTTTGGTGAAGAATAACGGATCACTGAAATTCCTCATATAGTTGGTGTAAGCCCGTATCATGTATTTGCCTGACCTGATGCTATCAGGCAACTTGAAATCACCATTACCTAAACCTCCGTCAAGACGAATTATCCTATTTGAGATGATTTTTGAAGAAGAAGAAATCAGTTCAACATCCAGGTTACTGCTATGATCTGTAAGTAAGCTGTTCAGAGCATCGATCAGGTATGCTTTGAACCAGATATCCTCACCCGTATAATAAATATCACGGTCTACATGAAGATAAACTTTCTCAATGATCTTAGAAGAGTCATAAGTAGAAGCATTTTGAAAAAACACATTACTTCCGATAGATAGTTGATTGAATAATAAACTCAGCACTACAACAAATAGTTTGAATTTTTTCAAATTTGAATGAGGTTAGTAGTAAATGTTATCTTTTAATTAACAATTTCTATGCCAGAAAGGTATCATATTGCAGCTTCTGGGTTGGCCAGTTTTTAAGATACACTACCGCTACAAGGACAGGAGTTTTCTTGTTTTAACAAAATTGAAAAGTATAAGATCCCAACTGGTTAGGATGTTATGCTATTTTATGCGGTTGACTTTGTTTTAGGGAGTTATGCTTAGTCAGTTTTTGTCAATTTGGTCTAAGCTCCGTAATGTGCTGGCGCTTAAGCATAACGGCCAGGCGGTTTAATGAGTTGCTGTCCGTGTCAGGGTTGGCATGTGTTTTTGCAATCCCGATAGCTATCGGGACGGGTGGGACGAAATTTAATAAGTGGGTTAAATTCCTCTCTCATAGACTTTTGAATGCGAAGATAAAGTAGTCCGGGTTGCAAAAGGCAATTAATTAAAGCACCGTCCGAGTTAGGTGCTGCTTTTTTTTAATCAATGGATCGAAAGGTCAATTTTTTTCCCGAGTCCTTGCTCAATTAATTTGTAGAGGGTCGAGAGTTGAATATCACTATGTCCATTCTCAATTCTGGAAATGAAGCTTTTTCTAGTCCCGGTCCTTTTTGCCAATTCTTCCTGGGTCATTTTAGAGTGTTTACGCTCATCTTTAATGATTTCTCCAATAGCAAATGCTTTTGCTTTTATATCGAAATTAGTCCTCCCTTTGGAACCAATCTTTCCGTACCTTTCTTCAAGATGTTCCTCAAATGTTGTAATTATTTTATCTTTTTTCATGGCCTACTTTTTTTAGTCTTTTCATCGAAATATTCCTGCTTTATCTTTACCGCCTTGTCAATCTCCTTCTGTGGTGTCTTTTGGGATTTCTTTTGAAATCCGTTAAACAAGACCACAAGTTTCCCTTCATCAAAACAGCAAAATACTCTATAAATGTTACTTTCAAATTCAATTCTTATCTCAAAAAGACCATCTGCCCCGGTAATGTGTTCAAAGAACTTTTTTGGTATCCGGTCCGCAACGGTTATAAGAAACAAAACGTAATCAATTTTTTCTTGAACTTTTTTTGAAAGAGGATTAAAGAACTCTCTAAAGTAGTTTTTGTAAAATATGAGTTTACGTTGTTGATCCATTTCGCAAAGTTAACTAATAATGGAACATTTCAAACTATTCTTACAAGAATTGCTTCGAAATTTGTCCTAATTGTCTCTTGCTAGGTCAATAATCTTAGGTGCAAAATTGTCCGGGGGCAAAATTAAGGTTTACTAAGTCAGCCATGTTGTAATCCACTAGTTATCACCTGTATCCCGCGGCACCTAACTACCTTTATATGTGCACCAAAAGTATTCATAGACGTAATAAATTGGCCATGTAGGCTTACTTATAGGTGCTCTTATTTGGATAACGAATTTATCAATAGTTTTACTATAAATCATCAAATGGACTCTTTATTTTCTGAATACTCTTGATACTTACATGCGTGTATAATTCCGTTGTCTTAGAACTTCTGTGCCCTAAAAGCTCCTGGATAAACCTTAAATCTGTTCCCGATTCAAGCAAATGTGTAGCATAACTATGCCTTAACCAATGTAATGTAACAGGCTTCCAAATTCCCGGTCAGACTGACGATTTCTTCCAAATCAACTGTTTTTCAATATTATCGTGAAGTCTGTAATGCTTAATATGGTTGCTTATGCTTTCGCCGATTATTTCAATCTTACTTAAATCGGCTGTACCAGAACTGGTCTGAGCACAATAGTTAAGATAACCGATTATGCTAAAATCAATACCCATAAGTTCAACAGCCACACGATCAGCTGCAAGCCAGTCAGAGCTGACTACACAGACTCTGTGGTCAACAGGAGTTCCTTTCAATGGACCATTTCCTTCCATACCTTCGAATCCGTCGATTACAGCGAGGTGCGGATGAAGGCGCGGCGCAAGATCATAAAGGTTATAATTAATCCCTCTGAACCCGCTTCCATGTACAATCGCCTTATCGCTCTTCGTGCCCTCTTTGCGATTGGCTCCAAAGGCAAATCCAGCGTCTTTTAGAGGTGCACCAAATATGATATTCTTCAGAGAAAGAGTAACTATTGCCCAATCATGAGTTTTCATCCTGGCAACAGATACTATATAGGAATCGGGACTAAGAATTACACTGGAGAACCTCACAGGGTGTGGTCTGAAATCTTTTTCATCAAATACATAAAGTATTTCATATCCTTCCTTATCCAGGTCAACAAATTTTACAGGATACTTATCAGCAAGCCGAAGATATCCATAATTACTGAATCCATTGAATGTAGATCCATTGGCAGCAGACTCTGCAATGATTACATTATCCAGCTTCCCGATCGATTTGAGAAATTCCAGTATACCTTCCAGGGTATCAACATGAGTTGAGCATAAGGGCACATCAGTAGAAACATTATTTGGTTTGAGAACGACACGACGGGTACCGATTGCCTGTTTAATTTGCGTCGAGTACGGCTGGAGAGCACGGAAAGCAAGGTCAGCTCTGTTATCTCCTGATGTAATAGCAACACTTGCAGATAATTGTTCCTCTTTTTTAAAGGAGGAGAAGGTATTCAAATGACCAGTGAAAGAGGCAGCTACTGCTCCCATCAATGAAGTTTTCAGGAAACTACGGCGGTCAATGGTATTCATGATGATTATTTATTTTGATTATATGATTAGTTTATTTCAATACTGGTTACAATGACTGGACTGCCTGCATCATTGCCCGTGTGTACGCAACATTAAAGACCTGTCCGGTATTTCCGCCTCCGCCCGGATATCCTCTACCTGCAACGTATCCCGGGAATTCTGCATCGCATGTAAAAAATCGTGGATGTTCTGGATAGATGCCTCTCTTATATCCAACCTTAAAAAACTCCTGAATGACTGCAAACATATTGACTTCTCCTACATCAAAGAAAACCTCTTCATATTTATTATAGGGCTCCTGAGTGGTGACGTTACGATAATGAGCATGGTTGATCTGGTCACGCGATCCCATGTAATGAAGGACCTCTACAGGATCCAGCCCCATTTCCTTACAAACTCCCGGGTCGTATGTCATACCGTTAGCCGGACTCTTAATTATATCAAGCAATCGTTTCCAGCCCTCATAGGTAGCCATAATCTGCGGCGAACCGTGGCTGATAGCTGCAGGAGGGTCATTAGGATGCAGGGCTAAACGAACTCCAGCTTTCTCTGAAACAGGAATAACAGCTTTAAGAAAGTATGTGATATTGTCCCATATCTGCTCAGCTTTATAAATGCCTATTTCGGGTTTGGCCGGCAAATCTTTTACAGGTGAATAATCGTATGCTGTAATTCCTGATCCGCCACGTCCTTTCTTTTCATAGTAGCCTTCCATAAGCCGGTCAACGTACCAGTTATACTCAATAACAGGAAGGCCGACTGCTCCTGCTGCAACTATTGATTCACTGATTTTGGCAATCTCCTCATCACGCCCCTCCCGCCCATAGATGGCTTTATTGAACCCGCCAATCATCATATTAATAACAGTCAAACCGTAAGCCTTATGTTTATCCATTATAGAACGAAGAACCTCTGTTTTCCATGGAATCGGGGGTCCGCCAAGAAGAACATAATCGATCCCCATCTGTTTTATAAGCTGCATCTGTTTCTCATCAGCGCTGCTTCCTACGCATAATTTTGGCGTATCCGGGCCTTCTAAAACAGGCCATTTAACTGGATTAGAAGCTGCATTTTTGTTTTTCTTTATATCAGATCCCCTGCAGATGCTTAATCCACCAATCGACAAAGCTGCTGTTAATGAAACACTTTTCTTAATAAAATTCCTGCGGTTGTTTTTCATGATTTCATAATACTTAAATTGTTGAACCAGCTTCAAAGGTAAACTATGGTTGCTCCAAAGTTAATTTTCCTTTAAGTCTGATATCTTCCGAAGAACTGCCAATCATAATATCGAACACTCCGGGCTCAATTACCTCATTCATGTTTTTGTCAAAAAGAGACAGGTCTTCAGGAAGGAGTTTGAATTTAACACTCTTTGTTTCCCCCGGTTCGAGTGAAATTTTTGAAAAACCTTTAAGTTCTTTTACTGGTGTTGTCACGCTGCTTATTACATCATTTATGTACAGTTGGGCAACCTCTTCTCCTTTGACTTTACCCGTATTTTTCACATCGAGGGTTATCTGAACCTCGTCTGCGGTATTTATTTCATTTGGAAGTATCTGAAGGTTACTGTATTCAAATGTAGTGTAGCTTAATCCATATCCAAATTCATATAAGGGAGTTGCAGGCATATCCACATAGCTGTTCCGTTTGGTTTTTGAATGATTATAGTAAACCGGCAGTTGCCCGACATGACGAGGTATTGTCACCGGTAATTTTCCACCGGGATTGTAATCGCCGAACAGTACATCTGCCACAGCATTACCGCCCTGTTCCCCGCAATTCCATGCTTCAACGATAGCAGGGGAGTTTTCAGCCGGCCACCTGATTGATAAAGCCCTTCCATTTATTAAAACTACAATGGTCGGTTTCCCTGTGGAGTGCACGGCTTTAAGGAGCTCCTCCTGGAGACCTGTCAGATCAAGGCTGGCAACATCATGTGACTCTCCGTCTGTTCTTCCGTCTTCACCCAAAACAACTATTGCTATATCTGCATTTTTTGCCGCTTCCTTTGCCTTGTCAATTTCATTAAGCTCATTACCGGTAATATTGCATCCTTTAACATATGTAACCTCTGTTTTCGAAGTAACTTTGTTTTTAATACCTTCTAAAACAGTCACTATATGTTGAGGAATATTACGAGGTGAATAATCTCCAACCTGATTCTCCCATGCATCTGCATTCGGACCAATAACCGCGACTGACTTAATTTCTTTTTTCAGCGGCAAAGTGTTTTTTTCATTCTTAAGTAATACTATTCCCTCTCTTGCGGTCTGCAAAGCAAGTTCCTGACTTTCTTTTGTATGTCTTATCTTTCTTGCATAATCAGGATCAACAAAAGGATTCTCGAAAAGACCCAGTTTAAACTTTATGTTTAATATCCTTCTCAGCGAGCGGTTCACCTCTTCAATGTTAACCTTCCCTTCTTTCACGTTCTCTATGAGATCCATCATATAAGCCGGCTGGTACGATATTCCAACATCAACACCTGCCTTCATGGCAAGAATGCCTGCCTCTTTAAAAGTAGCTGCATGCCCTTCACTTATAAGTGTACCTATTCCACCACCTTCATCTAATACAATTCCTTCGAATCCCATTTCATTCCTCAGGATTGTTGTTAATAAATACCTGGAAGCATGAGCAGCTATGCCGTCTACAGCCGGATAGTCAGCCATTACAGATAAGGCACCCTGTTTTTTAACAGCAGCAATCCACGGAGGTAAAAATACTTCTCTTAGCTTCCTTTCGGAAACCTCCAAAGCCCCTCTTTCAAGTCCACTCACGGGTTCACTCTGCCCGGGAAAATCCGTTAAGGATGCGACAACATTTTCTTTTCCCGAAATATCATACCCTTGCATTATTTTTACAATGGTCTCTCCGATTCGTGAGACCAGATATGGATCTTCAGAATAGCCTTCCTCATTCCTGCCCATTCTTGGATCTCTGTCTGGTTCCATAACTAAAGTATTTAACAAGTGAACTCCGGTTGACCTTGCTTCTTTCGCCGCAGTACCATAAATTCTGCTTACCAGATCCATATTAAAAGTGCTGCCAATTGCCAGCCCTTCAGGAAACACTGTACCTCCGGCGCACATAAAACCATGGGTCCCTTCTTCAATCTGTAATAAGGGTATTCCCAAACGGGTTTTCCCGATCGCAATCTTCTGCAGTTCATTGAAGAAGTCCGCCTGCTGGCCAGGGTCTTTTAAACCAAGTACTTCATTGGCAACGTCAAAAAGACCTCCTCCCGGGCCTATTCCTTTTTCAATAACGCCTTCAGCAAATTTCCGGCAACCTTCTTTTTTCGCTTCAACATTATTACCCAGTTCACTTACATAGACACATGGCATATTCAACTGACCTACTTTTTCTTCCAGTGTCATCCTGGAAATAAGATCTTCTATTCTTTGCTTAACAGGGTAGAAAGAATTTTTATAAACAGGTGTTTCAGTAAACGGTTTTTCTTCCCTTTTTTCTTTGATATATGCAGCAATGTTATGTACATTATCAAGCCAGATGCCATTAGCAGGATCTGATGCATATTGGCAGATAGCTTCAATAGTAGCAAGCAGAGATGTTTGATTTCCTCCTTCATTCATCTCGTGGCCTGCAAGCACCAGCCATTGTCCTGAGCTTTTTGCCGATTCAATTAATTTCTTAATCTGGTCAAAAGATTTGCCATCCAGTTCCATGCCTGTAATTTGGGCCATATCACAAAAGGCAGGATCATTTGGACCTTCTCCGAGCCAACCGCGCCCGGTCTCAAACATTGATGAAATCAAAGGCACATAACTTTTAGTCATCATGCCTCTACCAACAAATGTCTGGCCACAAGGAAATGCAAAAGATACAGGTCGAATACCTAATACTTCTTTCAGGAGTTTATTTGCAGAATCAAGTTCCATGCTCATTTGCTGTAAAGTATAATCTTCTAGTGCTTTATTTCTTGACCAATCAAAATTGCCGGTACAAGGATGTACAAGAGAATGATTGCCAATTTCGTGACCATTACTGACTGCTTTTTTCCAGGTTTCCAGCCTCTGCATCATATTATCAGGAGACAGATAAAAGGTTGCTTTTACATTATACTTATCAAGTAATGGAATGCCTTTGTCAGCCTGAGATAACCGGGCATCATCAAAAGTGAGACTTAATCCCATTTTTTTCCCTTCGGGCCATTGAAAACCAGACACATTCTGATTTGGTCCGGCTTGATAAGATTGTGCCGGGCTAATTACAGCTACTAAACTAAAAACAATTACATCCAAGGAGGTTATCAGAAGATTATGCATTTTCATATTATTGCCAATTTTACTTCAGTTTGTCCAAAAAAGGTAGAAGCCAATAAAAGAGAGCGGTTGGCATACCAGACATTTACAACTAAGTTTATTACCCTGCAAATCCGACCGTTCATAAAGACAAATCTATCAATTTTCGCATAGATAATCAGACTAATTCCCAGAGATTTTATTCACACAAATGTTGATAATCATAACAGCGATTTTAACTGTAAAGTTGAATCGGTATTTGTTTGACCGCAATTGTCCGGCTTTTAAACTTTCTAAGCCATCCTATTCTTCAAGGAGATTAACCTCCTTTATATCTCCCGTACTTTGATTCACCCGAAGAGTCTTTATTTCACATGGCCTGAAATTTACTGTCCGCTTATAGCCGGCAAACTGCAAATCGAGGGTTGCTTTAGTTGCTTTCCCGATTGTCTCGACACAACGGATAATAATGTCTTCTCCGTTTTCGGACAGTTTGATAGCAGATACGATCACGTTTTGTGCATCAAACGCGAGGAATGAATCAGCTTTAGGCATTTTCCCTCCATGTATGCCCTGGTAAATTACCACTGACGGGGCAATGAATTCCTCTGTGATTCTGACAATGTTGTTCTCTTTCCATGTGCCCTTATGCGGAACCAGAAGCATGTTAAAGGTTTGTATCCCCTGGTCCATCCAGAGATGTTCTGCCTTCATATCAAGAATCTTAGGTTTATGATGGGCATATGGGGCTGAACGCGCAATCGAGATTCTCATATCGTTGCCAGGTATATTATATCCATATTTGGCATTGTTGATAATAGTAAGACCATAAGAGCCCTCGTTATGTTTTCCGGTCAGATCAATCCATCTTTGCCCCGGATCTTCATTACCATTGGTGTCGCGGACAATATGTCCATAAGGTGTTTCATATGTCGCGGTCGGTGATTCTACATCAACAGGGAAAGAGAACTTTAGCATCTTATGACGCTCATGCCAGTCGAGAGTGACCTTTGCCTCTATATTCCTCGAACCTGAACAGAGTATCCAATCAATAGTAAGAGTAGAGTCTCCATAAGTGGAGTTTATCCGGATTGCTGCACGTAAAGGACCATTTTCCAGTACTTTGATGGTTGCATTTCCAAAAGCTCCTATCTCATTTACGTATGCCTTAATATCATGACTCCAGGTATCGCTGGGATCGTCTATTATTACTCCCCTGCATCCGCTTTCGCCGCCGGAAAACAATTCTTTACCATTTTCTTTGTCAAATACTCCTATTGTCCCTGAAGTGGAAAAGCGGACTCTGAGGAATTCATTTTCTAGTATGTTTTCTTCAGATGTTGCAGCGAGCTTAACCTGCAGAGTATCACCCTTCATAAGTCGTATTTGGCGATAACCAAATGGCGGGAGCGTTGTATTTACAATAAGCCTCCTGCGATCGCCTATTTCAGTTGTGCCGGGTGCCCACTGATGAAGCAGTGAAATTCCTTTTTCATCTTCAACACGCGACGATTCACGTATATCCCAATCAAAATCATATTCTACGTTTCCCTGAACTTCCCAGGCATGCGGATTGAAGATTAGAAGATATTGGGAGAAAGGATCCTCTGCAGCCACCTGCCATTCGAGTTTTTGAACAGACAAATAAGTCGCCTGATGGGCAATTTCAAGAGCAAACCCAAATCCTTCACGGGCAGATTGATAATGCTCCGGCAATGCAGTTCCGGCTATACTGTCATGAAACTGAAGAAACAACACTCTTTGCCATGCTGATGTAAATTCAGTCTTAGGATAACTGGCCCCCCATACTTTTAAACCGATGGCAGTAATTTTTTCAGCAATGACAAGTGCTGTCTCCGCCTGGCGATTTCCTTTTTTTATTTCTGACTCAGCAGTATAACAACCAACTGCATGATGCTGGAGATCGTCATTTACAACCGGAAGGTCCAAATTCTTCTCATCACGAATTTCCTTAAAGTAGCGATCAGGAGTACTATAAAGAATTGTTGGAGCGCCTTTTTCAGTCTTTAGCTCTTCAATAGAACGAATATTTTCTTTTGTTGCTCCACCACCATGGTCTCCAACACCGTAAAAAGCCATGAAACTCTTCATGGGTTGATCTTTGAATAGAGTAAGCACCTGTTTAACACGATTCCTTACCGGTTCACTATCATTGTAACTTACAGGTATCCGGTAAGTAAGAACGCGCGTCCCATCAGCGCCTTCCCACCAAAAGAGATCAGCAGGCAGAGATTTTTCATGAGATGCCGGACGCATAAAAACGTAATTATCCATTCCCTGCAATTTGATAATCTGGGGCAAGGTACTTGTGTGGCCAAATGAATCGGGATTAAATCCAACCGTAGCACGATGACCCAGTAGACGTTGCAGGGTTAACTGACCGTACAAACCCTGCCTGACCATTGATTCACCACTTGGGATATTCACATCGGGTTCTATCCACCATCCTCCTACTATATTCCAGCGACCTTCATCAACACGTCTGCGTATTTCGGAAAGCATCGAAGGATCGTTTTCGGCAACCCACTTGTAAAATTGTGCTGAACTGGCCGTAAAACAAAAGTCTGGTGTTTCATTCATCCTGTCAAGAGCTGACCTGAATGTGCTGTGAACAACTGAGATGCCTTCCGACCATGGCCAAAGCCAAACGGGGTCAATATGGGCATTCCCTATCATATGAAACCTGAATTTTGTTGCATCTGCAGGCCATTGTCCTCCCTGTTGTACAACATTTCTGAAAAGATTTTTTACCGGCCCCAGGGCAATAAATGCAGCACCTGCGGCAGCTCTGTTTATAAAGGTTCTGCGGGAAATATGATGCTTCACCTTTGAATAATATTTATTCTTCATGGTAAATATTATTATAGAATTAATAGCTTCCTGAATCAGCTATGATTGCTGATTCCCAAAGAAATGATTCTCAACCATCAGGCAGAGTGTATGGTAAACAGGCAAATGTAATTCCTGCACAAATGCAGTGCGTTGTCCAGGCACATTGATCATAATGTCGCAATAAGTTTTCATTTTGCCACCTGTTTCACCTGTCAAACCAATAACGACCATTCTTTTTGCTTTTGCTATAATAATTGCGTCCAACACGTTTTGAGAATTTCCTGAAGTACTGATCGCAATCAAAATATCACCGGCGTTTCCGTAACTGACTACCTGTTGTGCAAAAATAAGATCAGAATCAATGTCATTTGCGACTGCGGTAATTAATCCACTATGAGCTGTCAGCGAAATGGCAGGCAATCCCTGTTGAAGTTTTTCCGAAAGATAATTTCCCCGATCTCCGCCAAACTTCATCAATTGTTTCTTCAAAGTTTTACCGATCGGGCGCTTATGTTCAAAACTCTTCATTAGTTCCACAACTATATGATCCGAATCTGAACAGCTGCCGCCATTACCACATACTAATACCTTCAGGCCTTGCTGATAACACAATATCAAGCAATCAGCTGCCTTTTTTATTTCATCTTCAACTGATATTAGTTTAGGATATCTGCTAATCAATTCTTCTAAAAAAATGTTTTTTTCCACTTTCAAACGATTTAAAATTTATCCTCATAAATTGCTACGCACAAAGCTGCATAATCGCCTATCGAATCTCCCAGTTTAGCAGGTTTTATCCGGCATACTTTAAGAGATCCAGGGATTGCTTCTTTCTTCAAAATTCTTTCGATAACAGGTTTGAAAAGCATTTCATTACGCGCATAAATACTTCCAATTACAATACATTCGGGATTCAGGACATCAATTAATATTGCCAGCCCCTGCCCAAGATATTCGGCTGATATCCGAATTATCTCGCTGGCAACTGGATCTCCGGCTTGTGCAGCCAGCGCCACCATTTTCGTGTCAATTTCACTAATCATATCGCGGGTAGGACAGAAACCAACACTCTGTTTCTTTTTCAGTTTTTCTGATACAATCGATCTTGCCAGTTGGGCAATTCCCCCTCCGCTGCAAAATCCCTCAAATGAACCGGCTTTCCCATAACCAATTGGTCCTGTCCCTGCCAACCTGATATGCCCCACTTCTCCTCCCAGATCATTAGTGCCACTGTATAGCTTCCCATTTAAAATCAGACCTCCGCCCATTCCTGTACCAAAAGTCAAAAAAATCATATTGGAGGTACCTTTCCCGGCTCCCATCAACCATTCTGCCAGGGCACA
>PLML01000023.1 GCA_003141525.1 Bacteroidales bacterium | reverse complement strand
CGTATTTACATCATCATAAGAATAATTTTAATCAATTAAGAAAAGACAAATAGTGGTCCAAAGAATGGGTAGTAGTTTAGAACTACTACAAAAAGTCGCTGGTACTCTCCTTGTGCTCCAATGACTATCGTAACTAATTGAGTTGTTATGATTGACAATAAAATAATTTTAAACCAAAGTACTTGACGGGACTTAATCCAGTGTACAATAATATAAATAAAATCAAAAAATAATAAGATATAGATAATCAAAAAATTAATTTTGAAGATATCTGAAAAAAGAGACAACAAACTTCCTGATAATCCTCCCTTGATTGAAGCATACCTGACTTTTGTTGTAGATTTGCTCAGGGTTACCATTTTCCTTAAAGCTTCCTTTAGATAAACATCCGGTTGATTCATAATGCAACTACTTAAAAACTTTGTAATTCTCTCATGAGAGAATTGTGCAAAAAGTATGTTTTCCATACTATTATATGGTCCATGTGGTTCACTTAGATTACTTTTTATTGTTTCTGATATTTCAGAATCATTTCCATCCATATACATATTTGCATTAATAATAACATCTAGTTGGTTAATACTTGATACAACAGATATACCGTTATAACCATTATTTATAAAATTCAATCTGGAGTAACCCAATATTAATAATACACAGACAATTGATGCTGCAATCCCTGATAGGCATATTTTCCAATCTGTTTTAAAAAATATAATTCTCAACACCCAAAACATAATCACTATAGGCAATAAAATTATAAATGATGGACGCAACATAATTGTAATAAATATGTATAATGTAAATAGTATCGATTTCAAGATGGCAGGTCTTTTTAGATAACTGATTATAAAATATAGAAATACAACAGTGGCACATATCGAAAGTGATTCAGTCAAAATACATTTGTCGAAATTTATTAATGACGGCATGATTCCGTATACAATGGATGCTATCAATATCACTGCTCTATTTTGAAAAACAAAGCCTACTATTTTGTAAAAGATGATAATTGACAAAAAAGAAATAATAGCTTGTATTAATATTATATTTTGAATAAGAAAATCATTTCCGAACAGTTTAATGATTTTAATGAAATAAGGATATACAGGTGTTCTTAGCATATCAACCTGTCCAAGGAAGATGTTTGCACTATAATTCAAATAAGTCATTGAATCTCCATACTCATCTGTATTTTTAAGAGAAAAATAGAATACCAACCTGATAGCAGCACAACTAATTAAAAGCCAAAACAAATCACTTGAAATAAATTTAACAATAATACTTTGCCATTTACCTTTTTGAGAAAATGAATCCAACTTGGCTTTTATATCAATCAGCATTTTCTTCATAATATTCTTCATCCGTATTAATATTCCAAATATTATCCTTTGATTTTTCTCCTGAAATTATATTGTTTACCGCTGTCATTGCAGTAAGCATAGAATGGTCTTGATTGTTGTATTTGTGCATTCCATTTCTTCCAATTAAAAACAGATTCTCAAATTTATCAGTAAAATTCCTGATTACATTAAATTGAGAATATGTTCCAAAATAAGCTGGATAAGTTTTGGGCATCCGGATAATTGCACTATCAATTACTTCATTTTTATCAATGATATCAATGCTATGTAATTCATTAATGGCGAATTGTACAAATTCATTATCTGACATTTTCCATAATTTATCGCCTTCGTTGCAAAAATATTCAAGACCAATCCATACCTTTTCGATGTCGGCTACCATATAAGGCGACCAATTATTAAAAATCTGCAATCTACCAACTTTCACATCCCGTTCCTGAATATAAATCCAGTTATCCGGAACTAATCCATATAATGTGAAAATTGATGTTTCATTTTTTATTTTCAGTTTATTCAAAAGCAATCCAACAGTAATAAAATCGCGATATTGTAAACCATCAGCTACTCTTTTCACAATAGCAGGTACTTTATTTCCCATTGCAGTTATAAGGTCTTTAACTGGCATAGTAGAAAAGGAATAATCACCCTTTACTTTAGATTTTAGGTTAGTAGTATGATTAATATAACTCACTTCATTAACTTGATTATCTACGATATTTAATTCAACAACTTCTGAGTTTTTAATAATTATTCCTCCTTTTTCTTCCACAAAACAAGCCACTGTTTCCCACATTTGCCCCGGTCCTAATTTTGGATACATAAACTGTTCTATCAAACTGGTGTCTGTATTTTTTTGCTCAATTGACTTTTCTTTTTTGAAGATTGATTTTATAGCATGAAGTAATGCTCTTGAAACAGATAATTCCTTAATCCTTTGTGCTCCCCAATCTGCATCAATTTCAGTACATGGCACTCCCCACACTTTCTCAGTATAATCTTTAAAAAAAGTTTTATAGAGTTCTTTCCCAAATCTGCTAATAAAAAAATCTTCAAGTGTGTTTATTTTTTTTATAGGGAGTATCTGAATCCAAACATAAGACCACCCAATTTTAATAATTCTGATAATCCCCAGATTAGATATTGTCTTTCCATTAAGTGTAATTGGATACTCAAAAAATTTCCTAAGGAAGTAAATACGGGATAACCTGTTTCTAATAAGCATTACCCTGTCTGTCTTTTCAGGATTAGGACCATCAGGTGAAAGTTTTACCTGAGTTCTTTTTTTCTGATAATAAATATCTTTAAGAATATCATCTTTAGAATCAGAACCCTGAATAGGCAAGATTTCTTGCCACAACTTCATTACTATATCGGATTTTGAGAAGAACCTATGTCCACCAATATCCATTCGATTTCCATTGTGGACTATTGTCTTGGAAATTCCGCCAATATCATTTGTCCGCTCAATGATTATAGGCTTAATATCTGTTTTGGTAACAAGTTCATAAGCAGCAGTTAATCCTGCAGGACCAGCACCTATGATTATAGCGGTTTTAAACATAATCAAGATGTTTGTTTATTAAAGAGTATAAAAACCAGCTAATGGCGTCTGAATTCAGTGTTATAGAAGCAATAGGAGGATAGGGATTCCTTAGCTTTGAAAAACTGGGAGACATCTGCGTTAATAGTTCTATCATCATCGATATCAAAGAGGTTTATATGTTTTTTCGATTCTAAAAACTTCTTCAAACAGTATACATGTTCTGCCAAGACTCCTGAAAGAACTTATCTAATTGATTTCAGAACTAACCGGTATCTGATATCAGGTTATCAAATTTAAACTTGACCAGTGGATTTGGATTCGATTAGCATTAAAGTCTTTTCATTAGTGTCCACTTAAATA
>PLML01000018.1 GCA_003141525.1 Bacteroidales bacterium | reverse complement strand
ATCTTGGACAGCACTGAATATTGATACAAATCTTTAGAATTAATAACCAAAATCCTAGTGATGTAAATGCCAAACACCAGAGATAATATGCCCAAACAATTGCACATTCATCATTGATAAAAAGAATAAGTGAGCATATTATTAGAATCAGAGCAATAACAAAATAGCTTATTGCAAAACGAAAACGAAAATCATCTTTAATTTTAGTGGTTTCCATTTAGTTCATTTTATATGGGTTAAATAATATATTTTGAAAGTTACAAATTATTTTTGAAATTTACTTTGCGGCACCTACTTCACTACGCAACGACAGCACGAAAAGCAGCGAGACATTTCAATCAGTAGGTGCCGCTTCTATTAATCTGAATTTATTATGATGAATTTCTTACAGAAAATCTATAAATGGTTCATCTTCTTGCTTCTAAAACAAATCCAGATGATGAAACTCATCGTTTTTATTCTTGGAATACTCGTGATAAAAAGATTGATAATAATAGTGGTGCTTTTGAAGTGCCTGGACATTTCATCACCAGAAAAGAAGCGAAAGATATTTTATATTCCGATAATACAATTCATCAATTTGGAGGTTTGAAAAATATACTTAAAGAGTTTCCTGAATTAAAGAATGAATAGTTTTTTTATTGAATTGTAAGCATATCTGATAAATACAGGTTAAGAGATCTAATATATCTGTTAGAATTATATTGAAGGTCACCAACTGTTAAAGCCTGAAATTTTTGTTTAACAATTTCCTTTATGTCGTTACTATATTCAGGCGAAATCTCGGGACCGAGCATTACACAATTAATACAATTAGCAATTGAAACAGAAAATTCTCTTTCGAAAACTACAATTCTAAATTCATTTTCGACAAACCAATCTTCATGCTTTGTAAAAAGCATTGGAGTTTGAAATCGTCTTAAAAATGTTTCAAAGGATTCATTTATGTATTGTTTAAAAAGTATTGGATCTAACCTAAATGTTTTTTTATAATCAATTAGTTGACTTAACGGATCAAGACTATTTGTTTTGACGTTTTCTAAAAACTTCTTCTTATCAAAAACCAAACAAACACAAAGGTGTTTGTTTGCATAATGAGCCCACATTGTCCATTTTTCATCTCCTCGAATCATATTATTTCCGGTTCCAAAACACCCTACCGCAATGTTTTCATTCATGTAAGCAACCAATTTCATCATATAATCTTCCACTTCCGGTTCTTTATCTTGAAAATCGGAATGAGAATAACGATTTATCAATTTCTCAAAAGGATCATTTGTATTATGAAGATGTCCAAACTTAAACTGATGCGAAGTAAGAATCTTAATGGCAGTTTTTGGTTTAGTGTAATGATAAAGTAATTCCATTTTATATTGTTTTATATAAATATACGAAATCCTTTAAAGTGGCATTAAAGTGCTAACGGGAAACAAGGTAATTTATCAAGTAAGAAAGAAAATCTTAAACCTCAAATTAAAGGGGTTTTAAATTTAGATTATATCCTTTACATCTTCCATAATACGGTTAAAATTGTCGTTCAGATCCTTTTCTGTGATATGGTGCTTCACCTTTAGCTCCAATCGTTTAAAAGGAAACAGGTCAAAATTATAGAGCTTGTCCTTCCCGTCAGCAAAAACAAAGAATTGTCCCTGCTTTAGCCGGGTGAAATCCTGATTCTTATACTTGGATGTTTCCCTTGTTCCCTCCGATGTTCTGGTATCACCTCCAATAACAGAATTAGTAAAGGATCTGGAAACGGTCCTCTTTTCAATTTCCTCGCTTATGTTCTTGTAATATCTAACACTATCCGGGTCATTAGCCTTTCCTATCATTTGATATGAAAGGTTTGCGAGCAAGGAACTGGTGATCACGTCTCCATAATTTTCTTTAGCCAGTGCCCGGTCCTGCGTTGAAAATACGGTGGCTATATTATAGCTTCGCATCGTTGCCGGTATCTTGGAAATTCCATCAATGTAAAAAGTTGTCCCTTCATCAAACAAAAGAAAACTCCCTGGCCGGTTCCGGATCTGCATGCTGTTAATTGCCGTACTTATTATAACAGAAATAAATGGGGCGTTTATTCTCTCAAGCCTTGGATCATTAACGATGCTCAAAAATGTCGGGTTCTCCGGGTTGTTTATATCAAGATCAACGTCATTTGCGCTCATCACCCAAAATATTGTTGGAAGNNTTTTCTGATATAAGTGAATCAACCAGCGGAGATCCAATAGCTCTCGAATATGGATTCTTTGAGATAAAGTCAACTATCTCTGTTGGTGTTTTCACCAGGCACAAAGCAACGGCGTGAGGGAGAGTACACATTTCAGGGTAATCTACTTTGAGCCTCCAGATAACAGCTGCAAGTGTCGGCTCAGGGATCTTGTCAAAGAAACTACTTCCTGATTCCTTCACATTATCAACTTTCTTCAGGTTTGCAAAGATCAGCTTTGTCTGTTGCCTCAGGTGCTGCTCGGTGGGTATGTACTTCGGTAAAAATGGGTTTACCCGGTCAGAGTACATTGGTGAATGTGGTATAATAGTTGCTTGTTTTATCGTAGAATTCTGAAAGAAGAAATGTGCTATTTCTGTTATCTCGCCGTTTTTATAATCATAACAGAGACAGGGAATGTTTCTTTCTCCCGCATGTTTAAGAATTGGTACAAAACCGCTTTCTGTTTTCCCGCTCCCTGCACTACCGAAAATAGCTATTCCCCTTTTTATATTTTGCATTATAAGAGGGGAAGAGTTTCTTATTGGGAATTTAACGCTCCAAATAGGGTCAATTTTGCCTGTTTTACTCAGTAGCTTGGCGCTGGTCATAAAAAGAAAGATAATTGAAAGAAGGCTTGCCAAAACAAATATGGCGATATGCAAAGGAAGGCTGTAACTATAAAGCAAAGTAAAAAACAAGTAAACCAGACCCTGTATAAAAAGAATAAGTAAAATTCTGGCGTAATACTTAATCTTAAAAGAAAGGGCTATGAATTGTAGCAACGAAACAACCAAAACAACAGCAACTAAAATAAGCTTTGCAATAAGTGTAAGCTGCTGAAAATAATTAATTATGCGTTCCATGTTTAATATTTAAAGACCCGTATTCAAGGCAGTTGTTAAAACCTTTTTACCAATATCCAGGATAATTTTCGACGGGTTATAAGCGTAATTATGAATCGACGGATATAATCTTTTCAATTTGAATCTCGCTTCCTTGTTTGTGAACTGCTAATTTATTTTATTGTTTTTGTTATTCCGATGAGTTTTCCAGGCATCAACTTCTTCTTTTATAATCTCCATATTGGCATATGCCGCTTCAAACATTGACCGTTTAGTACCTGTAATTCAATCTCAGCCATATTTAGCCAGCT
>PLML01000085.1 GCA_003141525.1 Bacteroidales bacterium | reverse complement strand
TTTACTTTTATCTTTTATCTTATTCAACAATGGTCACCCAGGCAAATGTATCCGGCTCATCTCCGTTCTGAATTGAGGTAAGTTTTTTATAAAGCTTTAGAGTTTCAGTCCCCGGTTCTCCATTTTTACAATATTCATAAATCATATTCTTCTCCGGATCAAAAATCTTGGCAATAGGGCTGATTACCGCTGCTGTGCCACAGGCTCCGGCTTCAACAAAAGAAGAAAGCTCTTCAACAGGAACTTGTCTTCGTTCAGTCTTCATCCCAAGGCTTTTAGCTATTTCAATCAGGCTCATATTTGTAATTGAATTCAAAATTGATTCTGATTTTGGGGTTATATAAGTATTATCTTTAATCCCAAAGAAATTTGCCGGTCCGCATTCATCGATATATTTTTTTTCTTTCGAATCCAGGAAAATTGTATTGGAATATCCTCCATTACGTGCTGCAATGATAGCTCTCATACTTGCAGCATAATTTCCACCCACTTTGTATATGCCGGTTCCTAATGGAGCAGCCCTGTCTACGTCTCTGCATATCAGCATGTTTACAGGTTTAATTCCACCTCTGAAATAAGGGCCTACAGGTGTTACAAATATCAGAAAAGTATATTCCGAAGCCGGTTTTACACCAACCTCTGCACCACTGCCATATAAAAGGGGTCTTATATACAAAGTCGCGCCGGATCCGTACGGGGGAACAAATTTCTTATTTAACTGAATAACTTTAAACAAAGCTTCCCGGAACATCTCAACTGGAAAGACTTCCATTTTAATACCGTCAGCAGAAGCAGTCAACCTTTTTGCATTTTCCTCCCAACGGAATAACCTTATCTTTCCGTCTTTACCCATGTATGCCTTTAGTCCTTCGAATGCCTCCTGACCATAATGTAAGCCTGTTGCAGCTATATGAATATCAATGTATTCTGATGAAGATACTTCAAGATTGCCCCATTTACCGTTTTTATAAATACAGCGGATATTAAAATCTGTCTTTATATAACCGAATGGCAGACTTTCCCAATCAAATTTTTCCATGTGGAGAGGATATTAAAATATGGCTGTAAAATTACATTTTAAAAACTTATTTTAAGCACTTTTCGTCAGGAATTTGGATTATTCGCTGTACACCTGAAGTCCTGCAATCTGATCCACTACCGTAACACTTCTGAGAAGACTGGCTGTCTTTGTAATAAACTGATGGTCTGATAACTGTTTCCGTTGGAACTCAATCCATGTTTTATTATCAATAAGTTTACCGTACTCCGTTCTTTCTCTTAATAACTTATCTGTAAGTTTCATATAATCTATCCGTCCCAGATAATCATACCTGGCGTCGTGTAGAATATTATCTGATAAAGATTCCTGATGATCAGTAAAACAGTTTCGAATAATCTTTTTAACAGCTTCGACATTTTCCTGGCTAAAGCCGTATACTGGAAGGATCTCTTCAACTAGACGTAATGATGCTTCCATTGGCTTTTCATAGTCTGACATGTATCCCGTAAGAAGAAAGACTGAAGCCAGTTTTAGGTTAATGAACTCCTCATCCGGAAGATTCTCAGCCCTGGAAAGCAATTCCACCTGATTGCTGATATTTTTTACCATGGATGAATTGTGAAAATAAAGGTTGGGAGGAGCTTCATCATCAAACATCTTAATGATCATTTCCTCAATATCCTGGAGTTTGATCATCAGCATCTTAACAATAAATTTCCTGTTTGGACCACCATTTTTATCACACAATTCAGGTATAATCCCGTTGACAAAATACATTTCCAGTTCCCCTTTATACTTGACAGGCATTTTCCCCCGGAATTCGCATGTGAAAAACTCCTTCACAAATTCATAAGTTGTTCCTGAGATATTTATTTTACCAGCCTCTCCTGAAGATTCCATTCTGCTTGCGGTATTTACAGTATCTCCCCATATGTCATAGGAAAGTTTTTTTTGTCCCACGACACCCGCAACAACAGTTCCTGTATGAATCCCAATTCTTATATCCCAATATTTCATCCCTTCAAGTTCCGAAGTTTCCTTAAGCTTTTTCATATACCCTTTCATTTCAAGAGCTGCTAAAATAACCTCAACGGGATTGGTCCTGTTCTTCTCCGGAATTCCTCCTGCACACATATATGCATCTCCTATGGTTTTGATTTTTTCTATGCCAAACTTCTCAACGACTGAATCAAAATAAAAGAAGAATTTATCAAGTTCATCTATTAAAACTTCAGGATTCATCTCTTCAGCAATTCTAGTGAAACCCTGAATATCTGAGAACAGCACTGTCACAAAATTGTATTTGATCTTAGTTGCCTTGCCCTTTTCCATTATCTCACTGGCGGTATTTTTTGGCAAAACATTCTCTAGTAATGCTTCTGTCTTTTCTTTTTCAATTATCAGATCCTCTGTTCTTTTATTAATTATCTGTTCGAGCATATAAAGCTTACGGGCAAATCGTAAATTAAGCAGATCATATAATGCCCAGACTATTAATAAGAATCCTATTAAGTATAAGATTATGGCGAGTCGTGAAAAGTACCATAGAGGCAAAACTCTCAAAGAGACCAAAGATATCTCTCCGCCGCTGTTTCCCGAACTTATATACCTTATTTTAAAGAGATATCTTCCTGCAGGAAGGTTTGTATACTCTTTAAAACTGATGCTTTCCCAACTACTCCACTCCCTGTCAAATCCCTCAAGAAGAAACTGATAATTGATACTGTCAGCAGGTTGTAACTCAAATCTGATATTATTATTCCGGTAGTTTAAAACAATATTTTGCCTGAATTCATTATGTTGCAACCTGGAGCTGTCTGAAATAAAAATAACAGAATCCCCGTTAATCAGAATACGCTTTATTGACGGCGTTGGCTCTGAATCATAAGAAGTCTGAACTGCAAAAGCATGTGGAAGGACTGAAAATAAAATTATCCCGAAAAGAAAATTCAACCTTACAAAATGAGACATAAACAATTATCTTGCTTTTATTATTCCAAATGTAGTACTTATAAAAATCAGGTCAAAAGGAAAGCTCAAATTTGAATACTTTTGAATGCTTAACAAATTATACTTTATGACATTAGTATTTGCATCAAATAATAAACATAAAATTAAAGAAATAAAGAGTCTCCTTGGCGATAGCTTCACCCTGTTAAGTCTTCATGATATCAATATATGGGAAGATATTCAGGAAGAAGAACCTCAAATTGAAGGAAATGCACTGGCTAAAGCCAGGTTTGTGTTTAATACTTGCGGATTGAACGTTTTTGCTGATGATACAGGTCTGGAAATAACTGCCCTAAATGGATTACCGGGAGTCCATTCGGCACGGTTTGCAGGAGAAAATAAGGATTCATCGGCAAATATTGAAAAAGTTTTATCATTGCTTGGCGATACAGAAAACAGGGAAGCCCGGTTCAGAACTGTAATTGCCCTGATCCTTGATAAAAAGGAATATCTCTTTGAGGGAATAGTAAACGGAACGATTATCCGTGAGAAAAAAGGGACCGAAGGATTCGGATATGATCCGATATTCGTACCTGAGGGGAAAAACCGAACATTTGCCGAAATGGAGCTTGCAGAAAAAAACACTGTTTCGCACAGGGCAAGAGCGTTTGAAAAATTAAAGGAGTTTTTAATTCAATACTGATGAGAAATTTTACGGCCACTCTGCCACTTCTGTTAATGTCACTGATTTTACAGGGACAAACACCGGTTGGTTCATGGTCTGATCACCTTGTTTATAACACAACTGATTGCGTTGCTGTGGGTGCAGATGAAGTATTTGCCTCAACAGGCTCATCAATAATTATTTACGACAAAGTGTTTGCTGAGCTTAAGAAAATGTCGCGCATTGACGGACTTACAGAAACAGGGATAAGTACAATAACATGGTCAGAAGAGAATAAAACCCTGATAATTGCTTATACAAGTACGAATATTGACCTTTTAAAGAATAACGTAGTTTATAACATCCCTGATATCAGCAGAAAGTATATCCCCGGGGAGAAAATGATAAACAAAATACGTACAAACGGTAATTATGCTTACCTGGCGTGCAGCTTTGGAATTGTTGTTGTTGATCTCATCAGGCGGGAAATTCACGATACATGGAAACCAGGTAACGGCTCTGAAGATGAAGAGGTGTGGGATATTGCTTTCGGAAACGGTAAAATTTATGCAGCCACAGATTTGGGAGTTTACTCTGCCGACCTTTCAAATCAGGGATTATCTTATTTTGGGAACTGGGACCTGGTTAACCTTCTTCCCAATCCTGTGGCCAAATACAGCTTATTAATCTTTTCAGGAGGAAAACTATACGCCAATCTGTCAGATCCTCTTTTGCCAGGCGATCAGGTATACGTTGTTGGTGATATCGGTTCGCTGTTCTCATTCACGAGTGGGGTCTTTAACAAATCCTTCGATACTGCACAGGCCGGATTTACGATCTCTTCAGGCGCTTTTGTAAAATATTATAATAGCAATGGTTCCCTTATTAAAACTATCTCTACATACGGATGGGCAGTACCAGACATTTCTCAGGCTGCGGTTGATAACTCGGATATCTGGATCGCTGATATTAATTCAGGTCTTGTAAGAGGCGAAAATATGTCGGAGTTTACGGCGCTGACTCTTCCCGGACCTGTCTCTAATAACGCTTTTAATATAACTTCATACAATGGAGAAACCATAATTGGTGGAGGAGCTACGGATGCTTCATGGAATAACCAGATGAGACCGCTCCAGATTTCCATTTATGAAAATAATAGCTGGACCTCCATACCGTCCGGTACAATTATTGATCCTATGAGAACCCTTATCGATCCGGATAACATTAATCATATGTTTATATCAACCTGGGGCGGAGGATTGCTTGAATATGAAAATAATAACCTGATAAAACAGTACACTGAGTCAAATTCTCCATTACAGACAATTATCCCCGGACGTCCCTATGTAAGAATATGTGGTCTGGCTATGGATAAATCTAAAAATCTCTGGCTCACAGAAACAGGTGTGCCCGGTAGCATAAAAGTACTTAAATCAGATGGAACATGGATTGTAAATCCTCTGACCATTGATGCTCCTACTATCGGAGATATAATTATAACAGCTAAAGGGCAAAAATGGATAATATTGCCCCGGGGATATGGCCTGTTTGTTCTGGACGATAACAAAACACCCGATATTTTTATTGATGACAAATATAAAAAGATGCTGGTAGAGGATACAGAGAACCAGGTTATCTCATTTGTATATTCCATTATTGAGGATCTTGATGGCAACATATGGGTTGGGACAGACCAGGGGCCGGTCATATACTTTAATCCTGAAAATGTATTTGATAGTGATCTGAAAGCCAGCCGAATAAAAATCCCCAGGAATAACGGAACAAATCTTGCCGACTATATGCTGAAAACCGAAACAATTACATCTATTGCTGTCGACGGCGCCAACAGAAAATGGCTGGGAACAGCCAGTTCAGGGGTGTACCTTCTTTCAGCAGATGGGACAACTCAGATAAAAAACTTTAATGAACAGAATAGTCCTCTTCTTTCTAATTCCGTTGTAACCCTGGCTGTTGATAATAAAACGGGAGAGGTCTGGTTTGGAACTTCGAAGGGGACCCAGTCTTTCAGAGGTGATGCCACTACAGGAGAAGAAAAATTTAAAAAGGTTTATACTTTTCCGAATCCTGTCAGAGCGGATTTTAAGGGAAATGTTACCATTACAGGGCTCATAAGGGATTCACAGATCAGGATTACAGATATTAGTGGAAATCTGGTATACGAAACTGTATCTGATGGGGGTCAGGCAACATGGGATCTGACAACTTACAACGGACGTCGTGTATCTACTGGAGTCTATCTTGTCTTTTGTGCAAGTAAAGACGGTTCACAATCGTGTGTAACAAAGATGCTGGTAATAAAATAAAAGTAGAGATGCCCAAGTTGGGCGTCTCTACATAGATTAATTTCTACTCACTTATCAGGCTTTGTATTCGCTCGATCTGGAGCTGCTTATTTACCTCCCTGAGACTTCTGGCTGTCTTGGTAAAATACTGATGCCCTGAAATGAATTTTACCTGCATCTTATTCCAGTCATTAAGGGAACCCATTTTATTCTGAGCCTTAAGCTCCTCATAAAGAGTGTTTGAAACCGGTATAAAATCGCTTCTTCCAAGGTAGTCAAGATCAGAATCACAGATTATATTTTCAAGAAGATTCGTTGGTTTTGGTGGCAACCTGGTGGACATTATTATTGAGCATATGCGTTCAATCTGTTCAGAAGAATAGTTGAATTCCGGAAGCATCTTCCTCACAATTTGTGTCCCGTAATACTCATGATTATCATAGGCAACAATATGCCCGGCATCATGAAATAAGGCGGCTGTCTTTAATAACAATATTTCCTCGTCGGAACAACCCTCTGCCCAGCCTATAAGTTCTACCTCAGTAACAACATCGACGGTATGTTTTACATTGTGATAGAACAGGTAACCAGGCAAATCCATTTCGAGCTTATCGAAAATAATCTCCTGGATATCCATGAACTGGATAAGTCCGAATTTAATTCTGAATGATTCATTAGGAATGATCCCCTCTCCTTTAACAGAGAATTCAGCTTTTAACCCTTTCACTTTATACATCTGGAGATCATCCTTATATTTTACAGGGAGTTTGCCAAAATACTCACAGTCAAAAAACTCTTTTACAAGTTCATAAGCCATAACTGAAATCAGGATCATTCCGCTGTCAGAAACAGCTTCAATCCGGCTAGCGGTATTTACAGTATCTCCTTTAATATCATAATTGATTTTCCTCCTTCCTGAAATTGCTGCAGTCACCGGTCCCGAATGAATACCAATCTTCAAATCCCATATCCGGTTATTTATTCCTCTCTTTTTTATTTCATATTTCTCAAGAAAGTTTCTCATCTCTATGGCAGCCATAACCACATCAATTGGGTTTGTAATATTTTTGACCGGTATTCCTCCGGCGCACATATAGGTGTCGCCTATGGTTTTAATTTTTTCAATTTTATATCTGGCGACTATGGCTTCAAACTCCACAATTATTTCATCAAGTTCGTCCATAACCGATGAGGAATTCATCCCCTCAACAAGCCTCGAAAAGCCATGGATATCAGCAAACAGAACTGTCGCCATATTAAATTTAAGCGACCTTTCTCTCTTCTCTCCCTCACCCATTGCCTTGAATCCCTCAGGAGACACCTTTTCATAAAGAGCCTTGAGTTTCTCATAGTCCCTGACCAGCTTTTCATTCATCTTTTCCAGGTTCTTGATATGCTCCTCAAGGTCCTGGTTCTGTTTGGCAAGTCGGGCAATCCTCTTTACAAGCTCTTCATTATTAGTTACTGGCATAATAGAGTTGATTGATCAGTAAATATAATAATTTTGGAACGAAATAGTAGTTAAATTTAATAGAGTTTGGAGTGCCTAAAGTTTGGAGTACTTAAAGTTGAAAGGTTGAAAAGGTTGAAAAGGTTGAAAAGGTTGAATTTTAGTATATTAGCGGTAACTCTAGGCACTTTTTAGTATTTGACTGAATAATTCATTTGACATTATGCTGGAGAAAACAAGGGGAATTGTACTACATCAGATAAAATATAGCGACTCAGGTATTGTTGCCCAGATATATACACGAAAATTCGGCAGACAATCGTTCCTGATTAAAGGAATGCGAAACAGGAAAACAGGTAAACATAACATCCTCTTTCAACCATTGTTCATACTTGATATGGAGTTATTCTATAAGGCAGCACGCGAAATGCAGAACCTGAAAGAGTTTTCTGTTTCCTTCACTCCATATGATATTTATTCCAATATTAAGAAAAGTTGTGTTGCAATTTTTCTAGGAGAAGTTTTAACATCAGTACTGAAAGAAGAAAGCCCTCATGATGAGATGTTCGACTATATCGAAAAGTCAATTGTGTATTTTGATAGTTGCAAAGAAAGCTATGCAAATTTCCATATAGCTTTTCTGGCAGGACTTAGCAGCTTTCTTGGATTCGAACCGGGTCCAAGGTTAGGAAAGGATGATGCATTCTTTGACATGCTGAATGGCATTTTTGTTCCAATACCGCCGGTTCACGGCAATTATTCAAACGAGGAAATTACAAATATTCTTGCAGACTTTTTTGTGGCATCTTATGATTCAATTAACAATATATCACTCACCGGCAAAATGCGAAATGACATTCTTGAAGCACTCATCAGATTCTACTCACTTCATCTTCCGGGACTTAAAAAAATAAAATCGCTCGACATACTTAAAGAGGTTTTCAATTGAATTTTCAATCACCACCCTGATGTTTTTTATCTATCTTTAAACGTCAAACTGAATGTATAATGGCGATTATTCCTTCTATTATAAACTGGCTGAATGTAAAGCGCATAAATCAGATAGAAATATTTAAAAAGTACCCTTTCGAAACACAACAGGAGATTTTGCACGGGCTCCTCGCAAAATCTGCTAAAACAGAGTGGGGGGAAAAGTTCAGTTACTCATCAATCGTTTCCATTAAAGATTACCAGTCAAGGTTTCCTATTCAGACATATGAAGATATAATCCCCTATGTTGAAAGACTCCGTAAAGGAGAGACCAATCTCTTATGGCCCGGGGAAATTAAGTGGTTCGCAAAGTCCTCCGGCACTACCTCAACAAAAAGCAAATTTATTCCAATGAGTCGCGAAGCGCTTGAAGATTGTCATTACAGGGCAGCAAAGGATATTCTTGTACTATACACAATGCAAAGACCCGGAACGCATATATTCTCAGGCAAGAGTCTTACACTCGGAGGAAGCCATAGAATGAATCAATTCAGTAACGATTCCTTATACGGTGATCTTTCGGCAATTCTTATTGAAAATGCTCCGTTCTGGGTTGACATTATCAGAACCCCTAAACAGAAGATTGCCCTTCTTGAAGATTTTGAAGAGAAACTTAACCTGATCACTAAATCTACTATTAGCGAGAATGTAACAAGTATTTCGGGAGTTCCGTCATGGTATCTTGTTCTGATAAAACAGATCCTGGCTTATACAGGTAGAAATAACCTTCTTGATGTCTGGCCAAATCTTGAAGTTTTTTTCCATGGAGGCATAAGTTTTACACCTTATCGCGAACAGTATAAGAAGCTTATTTCCGGAGATCAGATGAATTATATGGAGACCTATAATGCTTCGGAAGGATTCTTCGGAATACAGGATGATCCCTTTAGAAGCGATATGCTCCTTATGCTCGATTATGGAATTTTTTATGAATTCATTCCGGCTGATAAGATTGACGCAGATGATCCTCCTGCCTATACTGTCGCGGAAGTGGAGACAGGGGTTAATTATGCAATTATCATTTCGACTAACGGAGGCCTCTGGCGATATCTGATGGGAGATACAATAGTGTTTACCTGCCTTGATCCTTACAGGTTCAGGATATCGGGACGTACAAAACATTTTATAAATGTATTTGGCGAAGAGGTGATTATTGAGAATGCCGATAAAGCTCTTGAATCGGCGTGCATGGCGACGGAAGCGGTGATTGCAGAATATACTGCCGGCCCGGTATTCATGAATACTGTATCAAAAGGATCCCATGAATGGATCATTGAATTTGAAAAAGCCCCATCAGATCTGACCTTATTTATTGATACACTTGATAACACGCTAAAATCAGTAAACTCAGATTACGAGGCTAAACGATTTAAAGACCTGAATCTTGTTATACCTGTAGTGAAAACTGTTCCCATGGGAACCTTTAATAAATGGTTAAAGGCAAAAAATAAATTAGGCGGTCAAAATAAGGTGCCACGACTTTCAAATTCACGTGAATATATTGAGGATCTTTATATTATAGCAGAGATAAAGCATGAATAAAGTTTGGAGTGCCTAAAGTTTTGAGTACTTAATATTGATGGAAAGTTTGGATTGAGCTAGAGTTTTGAGTACTTAGTGTATAAATGTTGAAAAGTTTGAAATTTAGTATATTAGCGGTAACTCTAGGCACTTTAGGCACTTGTTTTGTTAAACCTAAATCAATTTTTACTATTTTTATAAACTGTAAAACAAAATAGTCTGACTTATGCACATAGCTATTGCAGGAAATATAGGATCGGGCAAGACAACACTGGCCGGGCTGCTCGCAAAACAGTACGGATGGGTAGCTCATTATGAAGATGTAGATGAGAATCCATATCTTAACGACTTTTATGAAGATATGCAACGCTGGTCATTTAACCTGCAGATTTATTTTCTTAATTCACGCTTCAGTCAGATCCTGGAAATCAGGAAATCGGAAAAAACAATTATTCAGGACAGGACCATCTATGAAGATGCTTATATTTTCGCACCTAATCTTCATTCAATGGGGCTGATGTCAACCCGGGACTTCGATAACTACTCTTCACTTTTTAAAATGATGACCTCCCTGATAAAGCCGCCTGATCTTCTTCTTTACCTGAGGGCATCTGTACCCACACTGGTAAATCAGATCCAGACACGTGGCAGGGAATACGAAAGTTCTATTCGTATTGATTACCTGAAAAGATTAAATGAAAGGTATGAGGCATGGATGGAGACATACAATCTTGGAAAAGTTCTTATAATTGAAGCCGATCATTATAATTTCCCCAATAATAGTGATCATCTAAGCGAAGTTATTGATAAAATCAATGCAGAGCTTCACGGACTTTTTTAAAAAGCGCTTGAAATTTAATCCTTAATTGATTAGCTTTACATTTGATCAAACTGCAATCCTGATGATCGTGCTAATTTTTCTATTCATTTAAGAAATTAAAATCCATTACAATGAAGACAATCAAATCCCTGCTAACCCTTATTACTTTACTACTATTATCAGTTAACATTGCGGCCCAGATTGATTTGACTAAATCAGCGCCCATTGATCCCGATATCAGAATCGGGAAACTCAATAACGGATTGACTTACTTTATCCGTAATAACAAAGAACCCGAAAAGAGAGCAAGTTTTTATATCATCCAGAACGTTGGAGCGATCCTTGAAAATGACGATCAGAATGGTCTGGCGCATTTTCTCGAGCACATGGCATTTAATGGGACTGAACATTTCCCCGATAAAGGAATTATTAGCAGTCTTGAAAAACACGGAGTGGGATTTGGAAGCAATATCAATGCATATACCGGTTTCGATGAAACAGTTTATAACCTGAGCGACGTTCCGATAGAAGCATCTGGACTTGTCGACTCATGCCTGCTGATTTTAAACGACTGGTCACATTATCTTACACTTTCTGATAAGGAGATAGATCTTGAAAGAGGAGTTATCAGCGAGGAATGGAGAACCAGTAAGAATGCAAGCCGGCGAATGATTTTTGAGGTTATCCCGGTTATTTTAAAGGGATCAAAATATGCAGAAAGAGATATCATTGGAAACATTGATATAATAAAAAACTTTTCGTATAACACATTAAGAGACTATTATCATAAATGGTATCGCCCCGATCTCCAGGCAATAGCAATAGTTGGTGATATTAATGTGGATGATGTGGAAGCCAAAATCAAGGCACTTTTCTCATCGATTCCGGCAGCAGTTAATCCAGCTCTGAGGAACTATGTTGAAGTTCCTTTCCATAAGGAGACAAACTATGTTCTTGCCCAGGATAAAGAAGCTCCTCAAACATCAGTTTCAGTGGTTGTACTGCATAAGGCTGTTCCGGCTGAGAACAAAAACCTGAAATATATCCGCGACAGCCATATTATTTCCCTCATGAATTCGATGATTAATACAAGGATAAATGAGCTGTTACAGAAAGAAAATCCTCCCTTTGTCACTGGTTATGTGACCTTTGACGGATATTATGCAAGGGGTTATGATGCATTTTCAATAACTGCTACAGCCCGTAAAAATGAAGAAGCCGGTGCACTTGAAGCTATATATACTGAAGCAGAAAGGGCGAGAAAATTTGGATTCACAAAGGGAGAACTCGATCGAGCCAAGGCTAAAATGATCTCAGATTTCGAGAATCGTTATAAACAAAAAGATAAAATAAACAATGATACATATGCTGAAGGTATCCAGAGTTACTTTCTTACCGGAGAACCACTTACATCAATGGACTTCGACTTTGATTTCCTCAAACAGGTAATAGGAAGTATCACACCGGAGGAGGCTTCTGCCAGGTTTAAAGAGGTAATGATTGATGAAAACAGAACGATTGTCGTCCAGGGACTTGAGGGAAGTGATATTAAACATCTTACTGAACAAGAGGCGTTGGATATTCTGACTAAGGTAAAAAATTCCCCTCTGAAGCCTTATGAGGACAAAGCGTTGGGAGAATCCCTTATAAAAGAAGATCTGAAAGGATCCAAAATAGTCAAAACAGTTCCTCTTCCACAATTTGATGCAGTGGAATGGACTCTTGAAAACAATTCAAAAGTTATTTACAGAAGAGCCGGTTATGAAAAAGACAATGTTGTACTTACTGCTTTCAGCTTTGGCGGTATTTCCAAATTGGAAAATAATCTTGTACTTCCTGCAGAATTGATTTCAGTTATTGTTCCGATGTATGGAGCGGGTGATTATGATAACATTACTTTACAAAAAATGCTAGCCGGGAAAAAAGCCAGTGTTACATTTGGCCTGAATGAAACTACAGAATCAATAAGCGGATCCTCAACACCTAAGGATTTTGAAACTATGATGCAACTGTTATATCTGCGCTTTGCCCATCCCAGGTTTGATCAGGTGGCACATCAGGCTATTATTGGAAGATTTGCCGGGATGCTAGGCAATATGGAGAAGGATCCTAATAAAATTAAGAGCGATAGTATTTCATTGATCACAACCGGCTATAATCCCAGAACACCTTTGATTAATAAAGAAACAATTAACAAAATAACGCTTGATGATATTCGGAAAATCTATACTGACCGTTTCAACGCTGCTGACGAATTTACATTTTTTATTGTTGGGAATATAGGTAAAGATACTGCAATGCTCATGGTTGAAAAATATATAGGATCTCTGCCATCAGCCAGACGTAAGGAAACCTGGATCGACAGAAAAGTTGAACAGCCGAAAGGGAAGATTACCAGGGAAATCAGTTTACAGCTTACTATACCCAAATCGACAATTTTCCTCTCTTTTGCTCAATCAATGAAGTATAATCCATATAATTATCTCGGACTTGAAGTTATTAAGGGTATTCTTGATCTTGTCTATACCGAAAAGGTAAGGGAAGATAAAGGCGGAACATATGGTGTCAGCGTTTCACTTTCAGAACAAAAAAGGCCAAAAGAGCTTGCAGAAGGAATGATAACTTTTGATTGTGATCCTGCACGCACTAACGAATTGAAAAAGATCATTTACCAGGAACTGGATACTATAATGATTAAAGGACCGTCCCAGGTAAATCTCGATAAAGCAATCAGCAACATCCTTAAGACAAGAGAGGAAGACAAAATGCATAACTCATACTGGAGCAGTATATTAAGCAGATATTATAGCTATGGGATCAACTCCAACGATCCGGCGAACTACGAAAACATCCTTAAATCTTACAAGGTTAAGGATATCAAAAAGATAGCCGGGGAAATGTTTAACAAAGCTGATGTAGTTGATCTGATTTTCAAACCGGCAAAATAATGACGAATTCTATCTAATTCTTTCGATACATGTAGAGACGCCCAACCTGGGCGTCTCATTTTTCCCAATTCGAAATCATATCTCAGTAGAGAAGCCCAGGTTGGGCGTCTCATTTTTGAATGTTTTAGATTTTGCCGATTGACCATTTTGAATTAATATATTACCTTTCCGGTCATATTTAATCTATTCAACATGAGTTCAACGCGAAGAGATTTCATCAAGACAGCCTCAGTTCTGGCTGCAGGCAGTGTAATCCCTTTTAATGCACTGTCAAAAGCAAGGATAGGTGTTTCTCCAAATGATAAGATACATGTCGGTCTCATCGGGGCACATGGTATGGGGTTTAATGATCTTACTTCATTCCTTAACAACCCTGAAGTAGAGTGTGTTGCATTATGCGATATAGACCGAAACGTACTGAACAGTCGTACCGATGCTTTGGTTAAACTAGGGTTCCCAAAACCTAAACTCTATATTGATTACCGCAAAATGCTCGAGAACAAAGATATTGATGTTGCAATCATTGGAACACCCGACCACTGGCATTGTCTGATTCTGGTTGATGCACTCGAGGCCGGCAAGCATGCCTACGTTGAAAAACCAATCGGAAAATCCATTGCCGAAATAAACATAATGCAGAAAGCCGTTAAAAAACACGGAAAGATCGTACAGGTTGGCCAATGGCAAAGAAGCCAGCCCCATTTTGTTGATGCTATAAACTATCTGAAATCAGGCAAACTTGGCCGTATCCGCACCTGCAAGGCATGGTCGTACGTCGATTGGAAAGGTGCTGTTCCAAAACTACCAGACTCACCGGTTCCCGATGGAGTCGATTATAACATGTGGCTTGGTCCGGCTCCAAAGCGTCCATTTAATAAAAACCGTTTTCACCTCACATGGAGATGGTACTGGGATTATGCCGGAGGAGTGATGACTGACTGGGGGGTTCATCTTATAGACTATATTTTATATGGAATGGGTAATACTGTTCCGGAATCAGTAATGGCAATTGGGGGCAAGTATGCATTCCCGGACGACGATATGGAAACTCCGGATACAATGACTGCTGTTTATGACTTCAAAGATTTTACAATGATCTGGGAACATACTATTGGCATTGGTCTCGGAAATTGGGAAAGACCTCACGGAATGTCCTATATAGGAGAGAATGGAACATTGGTTCTCGATCGTAATGGCTGGGAGGTAGTCCCTGAAAAGCAGAGAATTGAAGCTCTGCCTGTTCAAAAAAATATTGGCATCGGCCTTGATCTTCATGTAAAGAACTTCCTCGATTGTCTTAAAAACAATACACCCCGGAAACTTAATGCAGACATAAATATAGGCAGGGACGTGGCCCTTGTTGCCCAAATGGGCAATATTGCATTCCGCACAGGAGAGAAGGTAAGCTGGGATGATTCAAAACAGTCATTTCAGACAAACACAGCCAACAAGTTGATTGTACCTGAATACCGCAACGGCTGGACACTACCTAAATATTAATGCTTCCGAATGATCTTCAAGTTTTTAAAATTCATAATTGTTGGCTTCTCAGGATTAGTTGTTGATTTTTCAACAACCATCCTGCTTAAAGAAAAGATCAAAATACACAGGTATATTGCAAATTCGACCGGGTTCGTATTAGCTGCCAGCTCAAATTATCTGTTTAACAGATTATGGACATTCGAAAGCAATAATCCAAAAATTCTAATTGAGTACAGCACTTTTCTAATAATTTCGCTGATTGGTCTTCTTATAAATAATACATTTCTCTTTCTGTTCGAAAAGAAATTCAGGTTTTATTTTGCAAAATTCTGTGCTATAATGGTAACATCATTATGGAATTTTTTGGCAAACTATTACCTGAATTTTACTCATTGATTTTAGCTTCTTTGAATTTACTGTTATAAGTATCATATAGAATTCCAGTCTCTGAACAAATAGCAAACTTGTAGATACCTGGTTGTAAATCTTCAATAGTGAACTTACAACCTACTGAAATTGTATCTCCAACATTCAATTTTGTAACATTATAAGGAAGTTCAAGATTCTTTTTAACCACCATCTTCCCGTTCTTGATAAAAGCTATCTGAAAAACTACCGGCAGTTCTTTATGCCTGAAATCTATCATAAATGGATACGGATTGAAGATCTTTAAATGTATTGAATCGATTCCTGACCTGCTGAAGGCATATTTATCATCATTTAAAATCACACATTCCCTTTGCAGCGATTGAAAATCCTTATAAATTCTGACAAAAACAGAGTCACCTTTAGACAGTATATGTTTTGTCAGATATTGCTTATAATAATCTGTAAAAAAGTGCGGAACATATAAAACTTCCTTTGCATGAACCCTTTCTTCAAAATCCCATATATCATATTGTGTTTTACGATAAGACAGATTATCGAGGGTATAAGCAAATTTTCCTGTATAAAAAGTATATACTGCGGGTCGTTGATACGAGTTTGTGAAGACAACCGGACGATCGCCGGCAAGGGTACTTATATCCCTTGACCATTGTTTCTTCTTATGAAACTCATTTTTAAAATAGGATACTGGTAAAAAATCGACCATACATGCTAACCTGGCAAATAAAAAAAGAGGAAACAGAATAATTGCGACCCATTTTAAACCACCTCTGATCCATGATTTATATTCAACATTATTAATCAAAATAATCATCATAGGAATGCTTATTAGTGCAGTCCATTGCGCCTCAACCCGATAACGAAAACTTGAGATGAAAAAGAATATAAAAAATCCTGCAATAGTATAGTATAGTGCCTTGTCAAACAAATTCTTAGGCCTTACTTTAATCATAATGCATATTAATACAACAAGGATATACGGATTATGAAAGAAAAACTGACTTACCAGGTATTCAGGAACATGGATTGGATTAAAACTTGAGACTCTTTCAACGAGATGATATCTTACTGATGGAAATCCGTTTGAGTATTGCCATAAAAGATGCGGGAAAAATAATAATAAAGAGAGAAATGCTGCTATATAGAATTTGATCTTTTTCAGTAATCCGGGGTTTGAAATGATGACAAGTACAATTAAAAGTCCACCATGATATTTACTGTACATAAGCGCAGCTATTGAAATGCCAAGGAAAAGTGTATTCTGCCATGACTCATCTTCCAAAAACCGTTTATAACGCAGGAGAAAAATTGCTGAGAAAAGTATCAGTGGTGCATCAGGAGTAGAAATAAATCCATATATATGGCAAACTGGCAGCAGAGCGGCTACCATAAAAAACAGTAAAATGGTTCCCTTTTTCTTACGTTGTTCTTTATCAATAAGCATCCATATAACCGAAAATGCAAGTAACTGACTCAGGGCAACAATAAGCCTTACTCCCAGTTCATTGTGAAAGAATAAATACCCGATCCTGATCATCAAAGCAATCATAGGAGGATGATCAAAATAACCCCATGCAAGTTGTTTTGAGTACATCCAGTAATAAGCTTCATCATTATTCAATGGAGTGAACCGGGACTGAAGCAGGTTCAGAATTCCCCAAACAGCAAGGAAGAGTGTGAAAGGATTTAAAAAATACTCTTTTAGTTTAATATTCATTTTCCGTTCAGTATAAACTCGATATTCTTCAGCTCTTCCTTACTGAAATTAAGATTATTAAGTGTTTTAAGATTATCATCCAGCTGCTCAACTTTACTTATACCAACAAGTACAGATGTTACCCTTGGATCTTTTAGTAACCAGGCTATCGCCATCTGTGCAAGGGATTGATTACGGTCTGATGCAATTTTATTTAGCCGTTTTGCTTTGGAAATCCGCTGTTCGGTTACATCTTCAATTTTTAAGAATCCATGCGGTTTATATGCTCTTGAATCAACAGGAATACCTTTCAGATATTTATCGGTAAGCAATCCCTGTTCCAGTGGGGAGAATGGAATACAGCCCATTCCTGTTCCCTCAAGAACATCCAGAAGCCCATTTTCAACCCATCTGTTAAACATTGAATATTTAGGCTGATGAATCAAGCAATTAACATGCATCTCTTTAAGTATCTCCGCAGCTTTTTTTGTAAGATCAGCAGGGTAACTTGAAATCCCCGCATATAATGCCTTTCCCTGATGAACTGCCTGAGCTAACGCACCCATTGTCTCTTCAATAGGAGTTTCCGGGTCGGGCCGATGAGAATAGAATATATCCACATATTCCAGATTCATTCGCTTAAGGCTCTGGTCGAGACTTGCAAGCAGATATTTTCTTGAACCAAAATTACCGTATGGTCCGGGCCACATTTCCCAGCCTGCTTTTGTTGAAATGATCATTTCATCACGCAGATTGCTGAAATCCTTTTTCAGTATTGTTCCGAAGTTCTCCTCTGCTGATCCGGGAAGCGGACCGTAATTATTTGCCAGGTCGAAATGAGTTATTCCGGCATCAAAAGCTCTCCACAGGATCTTCCTGAAATTTTCAAAAACGTCAACAGATCCAAAATTATGCCATAACCCGAGTGAAATCTCAGGCAACCTGATTCCGCTTTTTCCGCAGCGCCGGTAATTCATATTATCGTAACGCTCTTGTAAAGGACTGTAAGTCATTTATTTCTTTTATTATGATTATATTATTGATAATGAGTTCACAAAAGTTATTTCCTTATAAATCGGAAGTTCTTCAGCGCTCCTTTTATACTCCAAATTTAAACAAATTTCCTCTTGAATAGGGATCTCCTGCTTCTACTTTCAGATTAACAGACTTCCAAATAACAGAACTACTACTAAAAGAACCAGTAAACCTATAACTTTTCCCAAAACTGATACGATTTTTAACAACAGAATCAGTAGAATTATAAATAAAATGGTTAATAAGATTTTTTTTATTCTCCTCATTAATATTAATACCAACTGAATCTAAGACTATAAAATAGGTTTACGTTGAGAACTTATATCTGAGTAAACTGTCAGTTTCATTCCAAGCGGGAAGAAATGTCTGAAACAGGAATATAAAACAGGAAGTCAGAGAAGAAAACTGCCCTGCCGGTCACATAAAATAAAATCCTGTATTGAATAATACAGGATATTTTACTTGCAGAAGACCTCCTGTTATTTTTTCTCTGAGACTTTAATCTCAGAGTCTTTTACTTCAGTCTCCTTTTTTTGAGGTTCATCGTCAAGACGTGACGCCTTTTTGAATTCTTTCATCCCTTCACCTATTCCTTTCATCAATTCGGGAATCTTTCTTCCGCCAAATAATAACACTACTACAAGGAGTATTAATATCAGGTGCATTGGGCTGCTAAAATCTAACATAATGATTTATTTTTAATTGGTACATAATTAATATTCACTCTTATCCGGCTCCTCATCTTTAAGGGATGCTTTAACAAGCTCCTTCATATTCTCTCCACTCCCATTAATAAACTCCTTTATCTTTTACCTGTCAAATAATCGGCTAATCGGGATTTATCAATATAAGTGATTAAATAAACGTCAAAATTATGTGTTCGCTTAAGCTCCCCAGGTAAGACTCGAACTTACGACCCACGGATTAACAGTCCGTTGCTCTAACCAACTGAGCTACTGAGGAATATTTTTTATCCTTTTTTAACCGAATTGGCCTTCGGATTAATCCCTGTTTGGAGGGACAACTCTTACCAACTGAGCCTTTGAGGAATAAACTCTAATTAACGTGTTGTATTTAGCGTCGCAAAAATAAGGGCTTTTGCTGAATTAAGCAATATCTTAGCAGAAATTTTTTAAAATGAAGCGGATACTTGGAATAGGGAATGCCCTTGTCGATGTTATGACATTGATTGACAATGACAATTTACTTGAAAAATTTTCTTTGCCAAAAGGAAGTATGCAGCTTGTCGATGGAGAAAAATCCGCACTGATTAAGTCAGGAACCTCTGATTATAAAAGAAATCTTGTTTCCGGGGGATCGGCTGCCAATACAATACATGGACTTGCCATGTTAGGCGTTAAAACAGGATTTATTGGATCTATTGGAAAAGATGATACCGGTGACTTTTTTGAAAATGACATGAAGACGGCAGGTGTGAAAACTTTTTTATTACGCCGCAATTCAGATACAGGTACTGCAATAGCAATCATATCGCCGAGTTCAGAAAGGACCTTTGCAACTCATCTTGGAGCAGCTGTTGAATTGGAATCAGATGATCTTAATCCGGAAGATTTCAAAGATTTTGATATTCTTTACCTTGAAGGTTATCAGATCATAAATAAAGATCTCGTGGAAAGAGCATGTATGATTGCTAAGCAAAATAAGATGAAAATTGCCCTCGATCTTGCAAGCTATAATGTTGTTGAAGCAAAACTGGCTGATTTCAAAGAAATAATCGAAAAATATATAGATATAGTTTTTGCCAATGAAGATGAGGCAAAATCATTTACCGGCTTTGTATCCGCTGAAGCATTAAATAGTCTTTCAATGATATGTGACATTGCAGTAATTAAAGTTGGCAAAGAAGGGTCAATGGTAAAACGGGGAGAAGAAATAATTAAAATCGGGACTATCCCGGTTCAGTGTATCGATACTACAGGTGCAGGAGATCTTTATGCCTCTGGTTTTCTGTATGGTTATGCATGCGGCCTATCTCTTGAAAAGTGCGGCGAATTTGGCTCAATTCTGGCAGGCAATGTTATTGAGATCGTTGGCGCAAGAATGAATGAAAACCGATGGAAAAAGATCATGGAAATTTTGAAAAAAGAGATCCATTAACCGCAAAGATCGCAAAGTCTTTATTTGCCCCCAGTTCTCTTTCCCTCAACAAGCTCGGGGGGGGGTAATACTCTGCACACAAGTATAATTATCCCGGGTATTTCAGAATTAGATCCCCTTTAGTGGAGATGTTCCGCTTCAGCAGGACAGAGAGGCTTTATGAAAGTCTAAATTATTCTTACCAGATAACCGGCCGTTGTTCAGGATCAAAAACATAATAGGAATAAACTGTCTACCCAAGGATTACTTTCACTTTATGTTCTGCTCCATCCCCGAATACAGGCAGAAGATTTGATCCATGTGGCTGACCATCTATGCTCACTTCTTTTATTCCTTTTGATTTTCCGTTTGGGTTGACAACTTCTATCTGGTAAACAGCCCCTCTGAATTTCCGGGTTGCTTTAAAACCTTTCCAGTCAGTCGGGATACAAGGATCGATTAACAGGCCGTCGAACTCAGGACGAATACCCAGCATAAACTGTGTTACAGCATAAAAATTCCATGAAGCAGTTCCCGTAAGCCATGAATTCTTTGCTTCACCTGGTTTAAATGCATCTTTCCCGGCTACCATCTGGGCATAAACATAAGGTTCCGTCTTATGCAAGTCACTAATTTCTTCAAGGTATGATGGACATATCTTTTTGTAATAGCCCCAGGCACGATTCCCATTTCCCACCACCGTTTCACCAATCATGATCCATGGATTATTGTGGCAGAAAACTCCTGCATTTTCTTTGTAGCCTGCAGGGTAAGATGATATTTCACCATATTCTATATAGTATCTGGTGAAGGCAGGGTTATTAAGCACTATCCCGTACTTGCTGTCGAGCCTTTCTTTTACGGCATTTAGGGCTTTGGTGCAGAGTCCTTCTTCTTTCCCTATTCCCGCCATTGTGCACAAGCCCTGTGACTCAATAAATATTTTGCCCTCTTCATTTTCATTACTTCCAATCTTGCGGCCATAGTAATCGTATGCGCGGATAAACCATTCTCCGTCCCACCCGTGTTTTTTTATAACATCTACCATTGTATCCACCAGTTTTTGAGCACGAGCAGCTTCAAGTTCTTTACCCAGTTTCTTACAAAGATCAATGTAATCACGACCATAAACCACAAACAGACCTGCAATCATAACAGATTCAGCTTTAGACCCCTCTGATTTGTTTTCAGTGGTCTGGAATGATTCATTCGGATCGTTTGAGAAACAGTTCAGGTTGAGACAATCGTTCCAGTCGGCACGGCCAATCAGGGGAAGTCCGTGAGGACCCAGGTTATTAACTACATGGTCGAATGAGACTGTAAGGTGGTCGAATAGACTTCGAGCGACTGAAATATCATTATCGAAAGGGACCATTTCATCGAGAATGCCAAAATCACCTGTTTCCTTAATATAGCTTATTGTACCAAGGATAAGCCAAAGCGGATCGTCATTGAAACCGCCGCCAATATCGTTATTACCGCGTTTGTTAAACGGTTGGTATTGATGGTAGCAACCCCCGTCAGGAAATTGAGTGGATGCAATATCGATAATCCTTTCGCGTGCACGTTCCGGAATCTGATGAACAAAACCGGTAAGGTCCTGATTGGAATCACGAAATCCCATACCCCTTCCAATACCCGACTCGAAGAAAGAGGTAGAACGGGAAAAACAAAAGGTTATCATGCACTGGTACTGGTTCCAGATGTTTACCATCCGGTCAATCTTTTCATCACCCGTGCTTACTGTGCAAATACTCAAAAGATTATCCCAGTATTTACGAAGTTCGGCAAGTGCTGCATCAACTTTAGCAGTCGTATTAAACCTGGCAATTGTTTCTTTTGCTTTCTTCTTGTTTATAATATTTTTTGACTCCCACTTTTCATCCTCATTATTTTCAACATATCCTAGGATGAAGATGAAATCCTTTGATTCTCCTGGTTTAAGTTCCACTTCAATGTAGTGAGATGCAATGGGAGACCAGCCATGTGCTTCGGTATTTTTTGGCTTTCCTTCTGCAACTACAAGGGGTTCATCAAATCCATTATATAGACCAAAGAATGATTCACGGTCTGTGTCATACCCCTGAATTGGTACATTCACAGAATAATAGGCATAATGATCGCGTCTTTCCTTGTATTCTGTTTTATGATAGACAACGGATCCCTCTACTTCAACTTCCCCGGTGGAAAAATTCCTCTGGAAATTTTCCATATCAGAAGCAGCATTCCATAAGCACCATTCTGTAAATGAGAAGACCTTAAGTTTTTTGACTTTCTTTGAGTTATTGGTCAGAGTTAGTTTTTGTACTTCAGCCCATGTTTTCAATGGTACAAAATAAAGAACATTGGCTGTAATTCCGTTTTTTTCACCTTTTATATTAGTATAATTCATCCCATGACGGCATTCATAGCTGTCCAATTCTGTTTTACATGGTTTCCAACCCGGCGACCAGATATTTTCTCCATCGTTAATATAAAAATACTTACCACCGCTATCCATCGGTACATTGTTGTATCTGTATCGCGTAATACGGCGAAATTTGGCATCTTTATAAAAGGAATACCCCCCTGCTGAATTCGAAATAAGGGAGAAAAAATCTTCGTTACCAAGGTAATTGATCCATGGCCACGGAGTACGCGGGTTATCTATCACGTATTCCCTGTTTTTGTCGTCGAAATAACCGTATTTCATATTTACTTAATTTACATTTTGTTGTGACTATTGTTGACTTTGTTGAGCTTTGGCTCTTCTATTGTTTAACTCAATTGTAATTTCATCCATTTTCCTTTGGTTTAATGGATAGAGTGTCATTACACTCGCAGCAATCAGGGCAATAATTGTTGGAATCCAACTCATTAGCATTATGATGCCCGGAACTGCACCTTGAATGGCAACAGCATCTTGTCCATTGTAATTAAATGCTGCCAGCACAAATCCAATAATTGCACCGGCTATACCTCCTCCAAATTTGGTTGCGAAAGAACCAGCTGAGTAAACTAGTCCGGTAGCTCTTCGTCCATTCTTGAATTCCGAGTAATCGGCAGCATCACCAAGCATGGCAAAGAAGAGCGTTGGGAATATTGCAGCTCCAAACTCCGAGATGATCCCGATTGTAAAAATTCCTGTTATATTATTCGAACTGCAAAAAACAAGTAATGCATTTACAACGCCGGAAAAAATCAGGGCATAAATGAAAAGATTGCGCTTGCCCAGGCGTTTTCCCAGAGGAGAAGTTATCATTGCACCTGCGATTGAAGCCAGCATTAATCCAACCATATATGAAGCAGCCAACAACTGATTGTGCAAATAATGGGAAAAATAGATTACAACAATACCTTGTTTGATCGAATTGTAGACATTGAATAGTAAACCGATGATAAGGAGGATGATCCAGGGTCTGTTTCTGACAAGATCTTTCAGGTCCTTGCTCAAACTTGTTTTTTGTTCTTTGGGGGGTTGCACACGTTCCTTTGTGGTAGCAAAAGTTACCATCAGGAACAGAGATAAGAAAACTGATAAAAGATAAATGGCATTTCTATAGCCTCTTTTCTGGTCGATAATGGTTATATCTTTGGGCTTGAGGTTTTCTTCACCGGATATGATAAAAGAGTATTTTTTTTGCGCTTCCATTGAAAAGCTTTTACCATGAGTGGCGACGTTAATACTGTCGGCCAATTCGTGATTAGCCCAGGAAAACAAGGCAATTCCATTTTTAGTTTTGATATTTACATTTTTAACATCCTGACTGGTTGATACGGTTACTTCATATTTTTTTGCATCGATCTTATTGAGATCAATAGACGGATTAATATTGCCAAAGTGCAGAACTAAAAACAACAAAGCTCCCTGAACAACCATACCTCCTGTAAATGCACCAACCATACGATAGGAACCCAGACTTGTGCGTTCTTTGTCATCACTGGTCATAACAGCCATTAATGCACCATAGGGGATATTATTTGCTGTGTAAACAAGAAAAAATATGAGATAAGTAGAATAGGCATAAATTATTTTCCCTGTTGATCCAAATTTAGGGGATGTAAATAGCAACGATAATGTTATTCCTAAAGGAATGGCTGTCCATAATATCCAGGGACGAAATTTGCCATATTTAGAATTTGTTCTGTCGCAGATAATACCCATTATAACGTCGATAATTCCATCACCGAATCTGGCAATTAACATGAGTAATCCTACAGCGGCAGGATTTATTCCAAAAACGTCAGTGTAAAAAATAAATAAGAAAGTAGCCACTCCGCGCCAGGCTATATTTGCTGCCCCGTCTCCAAGTGCATACCCTATTTTTTCTTTTAAAGCTAGTTTTTCCACAATTTTCGGTTTAGGTAGTTATTATGCAAAGTAACAAATTGAAGCAGAATATTTAAATTCAATATGCCAATGATCCAAGTTCTAGTAATATACTAATTGTCTTATAATTAGGAAGTAAAACTAAATTAAACACTCCTTCTAACTTTATATCCCTTTAGTCCAAAAAAGACAATAAAACTAAAACAGAGTAGTGGAATAATAAATCCTAGTGCCATTCTTGAGACATCAGCAATCCAACCCATAAACATCGGAAAGATTGCTCCTCCGACAATCGACATAACCAGGATAGAAGATCCTTTTTTGGTCAGAGGACCAAGGTCTTTGATTCCAAGGGCAAATATTGTCGGGAACATTACTGACATAAAAAAATAGGTTGAAAAAAGTGCCACCACAGATACCCATCCCAGTCCTGCCACAACCAGGCCCATTGTTAATACATTTATAATTGCATAAAATGCAAGAAGCCGGTTGGGACGTATAATCCGCATCAAAATTGTACTGCCGGTAAATCTTCCAAGCCAGAATAAACCCATTCCTCCAAATCCCAGAATCTGAGCAGCCTGCTGATTAGTTAAGGAGGGTATTTCTTCTGTGACATAATTAATAAAGAAACTGTTAACACCGGTCTGGGCAGCTACATATAAGAATTGTGCAATTACTGCCAGGACAAAATGCGGATGTTTAAGAAGATCTTTCAATCTTCCTTCTGGTATTGTCTTTCCGTCATTGGCAATATGATATTCTTCCTTAATTTCAGGGAAAGTAACCCGCCAGAACAAAACTGCCACAACTAACACCAGGGTTCCAATCAAAAGGTATGGAAGCGCAATGGATGCAAATTTGTTGCTATCGCCATTTACAGAAAAAATCAGCATGCCCCCGACAAGCGGTCCGGCTATCCATCCCAATCCGTTGAATGACTGGGAAAAATTTATTCGTCGTTCTCCGCTTTCAGGTGGACCAAGAATTGTAGTATAGGGATTTGCAGCTGTCTCAAGACAGGTCAGTCCGCAAGAAATTACAAAAAGACATAACAGGAAACTTCCGAAGGTTTGAACCAGGGTTGCTGGTAACATTAAGAATGCACCTGTGGCAAAGAGAAGTAAGCCAAAAATTATCCCTTTTTTGTACCCGAATTTCTGCATTAATAACCCTGCAGGGATCGCCATCAGAAAATAGCCGCCATAAAACACAAACTGGACAAAAGCTGATTTTGCTTTTGACATATGCAGTAATTCCTGAAAATGCTTATTTAGTACATCCAGACATCCATGCGCGAATCCCCAAAGAAAGAAAAGGCTGGTTACCAGGATGAAAGGGATGAGAAATCCCTGAAATACGAATCTTTTTTGGCTATCATTTGCCTTTAAGTCGTTTGTCATATATAATATTGTTTTGAGGATACAATATTGCCATGATTTACGACTTTACCAAAAAAATTGCCAGGAAATAAAAAATGAAATCTGTTTAAAATGAAAAATTTTGGTTACACAGAGAACCACCGAGTTCAGTAATAAAAATGTTTTTTCTCAGTGTTGCTCTGTGTACCTCGTATGTTTG
>PLML01000223.1 GCA_003141525.1 Bacteroidales bacterium | reverse complement strand
TTCCTGACCCGTTCCATTAAAGTCTTCTGGATGTTTTCACCGGTTTTGTCCTTATGATGCAGTATCCGGTACTCTGTATGCCCCCCTTCCTTAGCAAGATCGAAAGTACCGTCTTCTTTTTTATCAAATGAAACACCCAGGTCAATAAGATCTTTAATCCTGGCAGGAGCCTCCTGAACAACCATTCTTACAACCTCCTCATTACATATTCCACCTCCTGCAATCAAAGTATCTCTAATATGTTTCTCAAAATTATCAGGCTCACTGAAAACAGCAGCAATTCCTCCCTGGGCATACCGGGTATTTGTATCTTCAAGGTTTGCCTTTGTAACAACGGTAACTTTACCGTATTTAGCTGCCTTTAACGCAAAAGTAAGTCCGGCTATACCTGAACCAATAACGAGGAAATCAGTTCTCTTTTTCATAACTACGAAATTCAAAACAAGGGGCAAAGATACAAATAGATATTATTGAATACCCACATACCGCTTTGTATAACCCAAGTTTTTGAATTACTTTTGTCTCCCGCTGAAGTAAAATAAAACAATTATGGCTCAGGAAGATAATTTTAAAAAACTGGTTGCTCATTGCAAGGAATACGGATATGTTTTTCCATCAAGTGAGATCTACGATGGATTGAGTGCAGTATATGACTATGGCCAGTATGGAGTTGAACTGAAAAACAATATAAAGAAATACTGGTGGGACAGTATGGTCCTGCTGAACGATAATATAGTGGGCCTCGATTCGGCAATATTTATGCATCCAACAATCTGGAAAGCTTCCGGGCATGTTGATGCATTTAATGATCCACTCATAGACAATAAAGACTCAAAAAAGAGATATAGGGCAGATATTCTTATTGAAGAACATCTTGCAAAGATCGATGATAAGATAACCAAAGAAGTCGACAAGGCCCGGGAAAGGTTTGGTGAAGCTTTCGATGAAAAAAAATTCAGGGAAACAAACTCAAGGGTTCTCGCAAACCAGTTAAAAATTGATGAGCTAAATGCACGGTTTTCCAAAGCTCTAAATGGAAACAACCTGGTTGAGCTGAAACAGATCATTATTGATAATGAAATTGTTTGCCCTATCTCAGGGACCCGGAACTGGACCGATGTAAGGCAATTTAATCTAATGTTTGCAACTGAAATTGGATCAACTTCTGAGGGAGCCAATAGAATTTATCTCCGTCCTGAGACTGCTCAGGGGATCTTCGTAAATTTTCTTAATGTTCAAAAAACCGGGAGGATGAAGGTCCCATTTGGGATTGCACAGATAGGAAAAGCGTTCCGGAATGAAATAGTAGCCCGGCAGTTTATATTCCGGATGAGGGAATTTGAACAAATGGAGATGCAGTTTTTTGTTCAGCCCGGCAGTGAACTTGAGTGGTTTAAAAAATGGAAAGTGATTCGGATGAGATGGCATCAGGCCCTTGGTTTCGGTAGTGAGAATTACCGCTTCCACGATCATGTCAAACTTGCTCACTATGCAAATGCTGCCACTGATATTGAATTTAAATTTCCATTTGGGTTCAAAGAGGTTGAAGGAATACATTCAAGAACTGACTATGACCTGAAACAACACCAGGAATATAGTGGTAAAAAGATGCAGTATTTCGATCCGGAAAAAGGCGAATCCTATATCCCTTATGTTATAGAAACATCAATCGGCGTTGACAGGATGTTTTTGCAAGTGATTTCTGCTGCCTATCAGGAGGAGGAATTAAAAAAAGAAGATGGCAGCTCCGATATGCGTGTAGTTCTGAGGTTACCCTCATTTCTTGCTCCTGTGAAACTTGCAGTGATGCCTCTGGTAAAAAAAGACGGGCTCCCTGATATTGCTGAGAAAATTGTACATGATCTCAAATTTGATTTTAACTGTCAGTATGACGATAAAGACTCGATCGGAAGAAGATACAGACGCCAGGATGCAATCGGGACACCCTATTGTATAACTATTGATCACGAGACTCTTGAAGACAATAGTGTTACGATCAGGTATCGGGACAGCATGCAACAGGAGAGAGTACAGATTGAGAAGTTAGTAGAAATAATCAAAGAAAAAGTATCTATACAAACCTTATTGAAAAAGCTTTAGAATGAATAAGGTTCTTATAGTCACTTACTACTGGCCTCCAAGCGGTGGAGCCGGAGTACAGCGCTGGCTCAAATTTTCCAAATACCTACCGGAACTTGGATGGGATCCGATTGTACTTACCGTAGATCCAGAGTATGCTGCATATCCGGTTACAGACTTTTCACTTAAAAACGACTTGCCCTCATCAGTAAAAGTTCATATAACTCATGCATTAAACTATTTTGATATTTATAAGAAGAATAAATCAAAGATCCCGTCGGCAGGCTTTGCAAACAGTGCAGATAATACCCTTAAAGGAAAGATCCTTCGTTTCATAAGAGGTAATTTTTTCCTGCCTGACCCCAGAAAAGGGTGGAACAAATACGCCTTTAAAAAAGCTTGCGAATTAATTGGAAATGAAGGAATAAAACATATTATTACAACAAGTCCGCCTCATTCGACACAACTTATCGGATTAAAGATCAAAAAGAAATATCCGACAATAAAGTGGATTGCAGACCTTCGTGATCCGTGGACTGATATTTATTATTATAAGCAGTTCTATCCTACCTTCATCTCAAAATGGATCGATGCGAGACTTGAGAAAATCGTCCTGAAAAAAGCTGACAAAATAATAACTATCGGAGCTTCACTGAAAAACCTGTTTTCATTAAAAGTAAAGGGCATAGAAAACAAAACAGAGGTCATAACAAACGGTTATGATGAAGATGATTTTTCAGGAATGACAGCAACTATCCCTTCTGTATTTACTATTACCTATGTCGGCACTCTTTCAGATATTTACCCGGTTAATGGTTTCCTTAATGCTCTTCAAATCTTTAAAGAAAAAGGAAATGAATTTATGTTAAGGTTTATTGGGACAGTATCTCAAAATCAGAAAGATCTGATTCAGTCGAAAGCCGGTGATTCAACTTTGGAGTTCATCCCCTATGTTGACCACCCTTCAGCCATAGAATTCATGCTTAAGACTTCTGTGCTGTTGCTGATCATCCCCGATCATCAGAGTAATAAAAGCATAATTACCGGGAAACTTTTTGAATACATAGCTTCCGGTAAACCGGTAATCTGCCTTGGTCCGGATGATGGAGATGCTGCCGGAATTATGAGAAATACCGGGCATGGAATGACATTTTCTTACACGGATTCAAAAGGCATCTGTGAATATTTATCCAACCTGATCTCTGATATTTCGTTTGAAGAAAAAATGTCCCGGAAAGTGTTCAGCAGAAGGGAGCTGACAAAGAAGATTCTTCCATTGCTTTCAGACGATAATTAGTAGAAAAATACTCTGTTATCCTTCAAGCTTTTTTATTTTTACCTTTAACATGCTTTTTCCCCATTAGGTTGCTTTACGAAAAGTGAATTATGAAGATTGGAATTGTTGTAGATAACGAGTTGAATAGCGACATCCGTGTTTTAAGGGAAATAGGAATTCTGAAAGAACAGGGATTTGAAATTTTTGTATTATGTTTTGGGTTTTTCAAAACATACAAAGACCCGGTCAGCAATATAAACATCACAAGAATAAACATACCAGGAAAACTCAAAGACATTTTGTTTTTTTTTCTTAACACAATTCCTGTTTATGAATGGCTCTGGGCATCGAAAATTAAAAAATTCATTATTAACAACCACCTTGAATTCCTGCATGTACATGATCTTTATATGGCCAGGGCAGCATATTCCGGAATAAAAAAAGCAAACAGGAAGATCCCAATGATACTTGATCTTCATGAAAATTATCCTTTCACGGTTGTTACTTACAACTGGACAAAAGGATTTTTGAGGAGACTTATTTCACGTCCTGACCAATGGAAGAAAAAGGAAAAAGAGTATTTAGGTTATGCTGACCGGATAATTGTTCTCAGTAATGATTTCAGGGATACATTGTTAACTCAGTATCCTGAAATAGCGTCAGAGACTTTTGTTGTTTTACCAAATGTCCCTGATCTTTCTCAACCGGAATATAAAAAGAAAGGTGTTGTATTGAATCCTTTTAAACAGGAGTTTCCAGTAATTTTTTATTACGGTGTGATTGCTGAAAGAAGAGGTATTTTTGATGCACTGGAGGTTTTTATTGACCTGGTAAAAGAAGACTATCCTGTAAACTTCCTTCTTGTCGGTCCGGTTGATAAAAAAGACAAAACACTATTTTTAGAACTCACAGGATTGAATCTGTTAGACAATCGTATACATTATATCCCATGGATAGAATCAAAAGAATTCCCGGGGTACCTTGAAATATGTGATATTTGCCTGGCTCCTTTCCATAAAAACCCCCAGCATGAATCGGGCGTCGCAAATAAAATATACGATTACATGCTTGGAGGAAAACCTGTAGTCGCTTCGAACTGTAAGCCACAACAAGATCTTATTGAAAAACATAACTGCGGTCTGATTTTCGAAAACAAAACAGAATTTCATGATGCAATAATCAAACTTCTTAATGACAAGCGCTTAAGAGAAGAAATGGGGGAAAACGGAAGAGAAGCAATTATGAAAGAATATAATACAGAAATTCTTAAAGAGAATTTGATATTTTTATATAAAAAGCTATCTTTAGATCACAAGGAACTTTTGTGAAAGTTAGATTTTATTTAAAAGCTTTAGTAAAAAATTATTAAAAGCATAGTGGTTATAATGAGTAAATCTTACTGTAAGATGGACCCATGTGTGCTCTCTTTAAATCATGAAGTATGAAAACAATAACATTTTTTCTGAAACTAGCCATTTTAATGTTAGTCGTGAGTTTGTCTTCCTGTGTCAAGAAGAATCATCCTCCCACAATTGATGATCAAACATTTTCAATCGATGAAAACAGTGAGACAGGGAGTTCCGTTGGTCAGGTATCAGCTCCGGGACTGACTTTGAAGTATTCAATTATTAGCGGTAATACGAATTCAGCTTTCGATATATCCGAAACAGATGGTAAAATTACCGTTCACAACGCAGATGCTATGGATTATGAAACAACACCAAAATATACATTAGTGATTGAAGGTAAAGATGAGAACAATGAAAAAGGAAATGCAACCATTACCATTAATCTGAATAATCTGGATATGCCAACTTCAGGATTAGTGTTATATATGCCTTTTGATGGAAATGTTAATGATTTGAGTCTGAATCGTAATAACGGAATTGACTATACATCTCATAATTATGTTGCCGGCAAGAAATCACAGGCTATGGATTTTAACGGAACTACAGATTATATACAGTTAAGCAATACAATTAATTCCCAATATGGACTTTCATTTTCTTTCTGGGTTAATACAAGAGGTGCAAAGGTAACTGAGAATAATGGTTCAATAATAAGTAAATACAGTAAGATAAACAATACAAGATGTTTTATGGTGTATTCATTCGGATCTTATGATACGCGGAATGATAACCGTCTGTCAGCAGCATTCTATGCATATGAAGGTTCGTCAGCGTATCATGACATGACAAAATCTTATCTGGAACCCGGGGAACTGTTACCTTATCCGGATCCTTCACTTTGGACCATCCTTAATCCAACACGCTTAATCACAGGAGAATGGACTCATTGTGTGGTTAACCTTACACCAACTGCAATTGAAACATGGATAAATGGTAAATTGTGCACAAAAAAATCAAGAGAATATGCATTATATTCTACCAGCAATACCGAGCCGGTATTTATTGGGAATAATTATGATATAGGTGAAGGAACCAATAATCATTTCAATGGAATTCTTGATGAATTAAGAGTTTATAACAGGGGATTAACAGAAAAGGAAATAAGAACTTTATTCAAAGAATAATATTACAAATTCTTTAGAAATCAACTTTATTCGCTGCTTTTTGGAATCAATCCTAAGCACTACAGGTTTGATGGGCGGCTTAATAAAGTAAAATTCATGCTAATCAAGTAAACTTTATTGACTTTCAGAGAGATAAAAATAATGAAAAACAGGTCAGACTACTTTCAACTATTGAAAGTCAGTGCAAAAATCTGACGGTATTTTTATATAACAAGGGAATACTGGATATATTTGCATCAAACTGGCGGAAGATATTCTGATGAACATTTTGGTACTCACACATTCTTATCCTGATTATAACCAAAAATGGCGCGGTATTTTTGTTCAGGAACAGGTAAGAGCCTTAAGTAAAAATCATGATATTTCAGTAGTCTATTTTAAAGTTGATTATTCTCACTTTGCTCCATTTTCTGATTACACATTCCTGAAAAAAGAGAGCGGAAGAGTGATTGAATATGCTGTTACAATCAACAAATCATTTCCTGTTATTACTCAGATAAAATATTTATCAGACACATATCGGTTTATTAAAAATGAAATTCTCAGCAAGAAAAAGATAGATATAATTCACAGCCATTTATCTTATCCCGGAGGATTTCTTGGCACCATAATACAGGAGAAAAGAAAGATACCTAATATTCTTACGGAACATTCAAGGATAAAATCGTATTTCAGAAGCTGGATTCATAAACAGTGTGTTAAGTATACTCTCAGGAAAACAACCTGTATTATTTCCGTAAGCAAGCTCTTAAGGGAAGAGATAGTATCTCTTTGCCATCGACAGGTAGTAGTTATTCATAACATTGTTGATGTTGATAAATTTGAAATCATAAGACAGAAACACGATGCATCCTTAAATATAGGCTTTCTCGGATCTCTAAAGAATAACAATAAAGGATTGGATCTGTTATTAAAATCAGCATCTCTGCTTGAAAGGAAAGATTTCTTTTTGCACATCGGGGGAAACGGGATTTTACTTGACAGTTATAAAAAAATGGCCAAAGAATTTGGTATTGAGACAAAGTGCAAGTTTTACGGAGAGATAGAACGAAATGAAATTGCAGATTTTTATTCAAAACTGGATCTCTTCGTTCTACCAAGCCGGTATGAAACATTTGGAATAGTTCTGATCGAGGCTATGGCTAGCGGGGTACCGGTTATTTCAACGAAATGCGGTGGTCCTCAGGAGATTGTGACTCCATCAAACGGTATATTGATTCAAAAAGAAAATATTGAAGAACTGAAAAGTGCAATAATAAGCATGTCGGAAAATTCAGGATTTTATAACAAAAAAGCTATAAGAAATTACACAAAAGAAAATTTTGGCCAGGAGGCTTTTGTTAAACAGATATCTAATCTTTATCAGGAAATTTTAACAAAGAAATCAAATGAGTAAAAAAGAGACCCTTTCAAAAGATGTAAGGCACCTGTATACCGAAAGTTACTTCATGGAAAATGCGACAGGCCACGATGAGTTTAAAAGCTTTAATGGGAAATTCGAAAAGTTGATCGACAAGTTCCGGATGGTTATCAGTTATCTGGATTTAAATAAGTCCACCAGATTGCTCGATATAGGTTGCGGAAGAGGCGAACTGGTAATCTACCATGCCTTAAACGGAGGAGAAGCGACAGGAGTCGACTTTTCTGATGAAGCCATAAAACTGGCAAAATCAAAAGCGAGCGAATTAAATGCCGGATGCAAGTTCCAGTTAAGTTCTTTTGAGAAAATAGATGAAGAAATCAAGTATGACCGGATTGTGTCTATCGATTTTATTGAGCATATTTCAGTTGAAGAAGGTAAGGCTTTCTTTAAAAAATGCTACAATTTATTAAATCCCGGAGGCAGACTGCTTGTATATACATTCCCAAATACAATAAGAAGAAGATATGGGTATAAATTAATAAAAGCTTTAAGCATTATTAAGGGGAAACCAATGCCAAAAAAAGAGCCTGATACGATCTCGGATCATTATAAACAGTATCATCTTAACGAGCAAAACTATTTCAGTCTGAAACGGAATGCTAAGAATACAGGGTTTTGTAAAGTCAGAGTAGAATATATTGATCTTAGCATAAAAGAATCGTTTTTAAAATCAGTTCTCATACATACTTCTTTCAGACATTTTTTTCTTAAAGGGCTGACTCTGATAGCTGACAAGTAATTAACTAACCCATATCCAATAAAATTGGAAATACTATCTTAGCATTCTCAAATAATTTTATTTGATCTATCTATTTTAATATCCGGTGGTGAAATTTTATCATGCTAAAATCGATTAAAACATCATTCAAAGATACGGCCATCTATGGATTTGGTAATGTAGCCGTTAAGATCGTTGGTTTAATCCTGATACCTCTGTATACCGATCCAAAGTTTTTTTCAACTGATCAGTTTGGTGTACTTGGTATCCTTGAAATATCAGCCATCGTTTTAACATCAATGCTTGCATCGGGGCTTCCTCAAAGCCTCACAAGATGGTTCTGGGATAAAGAATATAAGGACAATCAGAAAGGCATATTTTTCATGTCGCTTTCAACCCAGGTAACTGTCTCTCTTTTATTTTGCCTGGCTCTGATTCCCCTTTCCGGATCCTTATCTTTAATGCTTTTCTCAAAGCCTGACTGGGCAAAGGTAATTACATATGTTATTCTTGCATCGGCAATTCAGTCGATAAATAATGTCATTAACACACTGATGCGGCTTCAGTCAAGATCAGTCCTCTATTCCGTTACAAACCTGCTTAAGCTGGTCTCAGTTCTGTCTCTTACACTCTATTTTATACTTTCAAAAAGGATGGGCCTTGAAGGCATTTATCTTGCCCAGGTTATTGGTAATGGGCTAATTGTTTTACTATTGAGTGGCTATACTCTTAAAAATTCCAGGGTGTTTTTTGACAAGATTATATTTAAGTCAATGAACGCCTATGGTTTTCCTTTGCTGCTTGCAAATATTTCCGCTGCTCTCTTTACTGTAATAGACAGGTTTTCACTTAATTCACTTACGGTTCTAAAATCAGTGGCCCTGTATAATCTTGCATTTAAGATCTCCAGTGTTTTAAAACTGGTTCTTGCCGATTCTATGAAACTGGCACTTGGACCGATGATGATAAAGCGTATGGATTCGCCTGATAATAAAAGATTCTACTCAAAGGTGCTTCTCTACTCATCATATGCACTCATGATTGGGATAGTTGGAATTTCACTCTTCTCGTTTGAAATAATAAAAGTTATTGCCACATCAAGAGCTTATTGGGATGCGGTTGTAATAATCCCGGTCTTATCAATGGCAATATTCTTCGCTAATATGAAGGAGGTTACTGTATACGGGTTACATATTGCAAAAAAAACAAGGATAATCGGAATTATTGTCGTCTTCTCAACAATATTGAGTCTTGTACTTAATTTTCTGTTAATCCCGATCTGGGATATTACCGGAGCTGCAGTTGCTACGCTTTTGTCTCAGTTTTTTTATTGGTATGCTTGTTACTATTATTCACAGAAAGTGTTCTACGTACCTTATGAGATCGGAAAATTAACCTTGATGATGATAACCGGGGCTTTTTTATCCTTTTCAGGTTTATTGCTAAATGGTCTGGATCTTCTTCCAAGAATGATTATTAAAACCTTATGTTTAGTCAGTTTCCCTTTTATCCTGTATCTCTTCAACTTTTACGAGCCTGTTGAATTACAGTCTATCAGGGGATTTATAAACAAATGGTCAAAAATTAAAAACTTAAAAAGCAATCTGAATTCTTTAAAAGGAATAACAGATGAGTTATAAGAAATTAAATACATAATTTTGTTTTTCTTCAGGTCAGAAACCTTAAAAATATTGCAATGCAAATAAAAGATAAAATCAAACCCGGTCTGCCACATCTGATTGCAGTTTTAATCTTTACTGTGGTTTCTTTCATTTATTTTTATCCTGTTCTGGAAGGGAAAGTGCTGAAAGCCAACGATTCAACTGTCTCTAAAATCAACTCTAAGGAGATCCAGGACTTTCGTGAAAAGAACGGTCGGGAGCCATTGTGGACAAATTCAATTTTCAGCGGGATGCCTGCATATCTTATTTCCACCAGGTATCCGGGGAGCCTGATTAAATATGCTGACGCATTTATCAGGATGTTTAAAATGCCGGTTTCGGTATTATTTCTATCCATGTTGGGATTTTATATACTGTTATTGATTTTTGAGGTTGATCCCTGGCTGGCTATAGCAGGAGCACTGGCCTACGGACTTTCATCGTTTTTCTTTCAGATTCTTGGGGCAGGGCACAATACCCAGGCAATAGCGCTGGCATATATGGCTCCAATGATAGGAGCAATTTATTACACATACCGTTACAATGCACTGAAAGGTGCATTATTTACTACTTTTATTCTTGCACTTGAGATCCAGGCAAATCATCCGCAGATAACATATTATTCTCTTATCTGCCTCCTGATATTTGGAATTGTTGAATTCATATATTGCTGGAAAAACAAATCAATCGTTAAATTTCTTACAACATCGGCTTTACTGATTATCCCATTTATTGTTGCAATAGGAATAAACTTCGCAAGTCTTTACACAACTTACGAATACGGGAAATATTCAATCAGGGGAAAATCAGATCTGTCCGGTGAAAACATGAATGCCACCTCAGGATTAAATAAAGACTATATCACAACCTGGAGTTACGGAGTTGATGAGACATTTAATCTTCTGATCCCTAATTACAAGGGAGGCTCAAGTCATCTGTTTGACCGCAATTCAGAAACTTATAAAGCATTAAGTCAGAATAACAATCAGGTTGCTTTCAACCAGTTTCAGAAATACTGGGGAACTCAACCCGGTACTGATGGGCCTCATTATGTAGGCGCAATTGTTCTTTTCCTCTTCGTTCTTGGACTGATACTCATAAAAGGTCCTGAAAAATGGTGGCTTCTGGCGGCAACAATACTATCAATAATGCTATCCTGGGGGAAAAACTTCATGCCTTTTACAAACCTTTTCATTAACTATTTCCCCGGATATAATAAATTCAGGGCAGTGACAATGACTCTTGTGATTGCGGAGTTATGTATACCGCTGCTTGGATTTCTTGCTATCAGAAATGTTTTCGATGGCACCACCACAAAAAAAGAGATAATCAGGGGATTAAAAATTGCAGTAGGCATAACCGGAGGATTTATCTTACTAACTATCATTCTTCCTGGTATTGCCGGTTCCTTTCTTGGACAAAATGAAACTGAACTTCCCGGATGGTTAAAAACTGCCCTGATATCAGACAGAAAAAATCTGCTCAGAGGCGATGCATTCAGATCCCTGGTATTAATTTTGCTCTCTGCTGGCGTTATTCTTGGCTTTCTTTTTGAGAAACTCAGAAAAGAGTATGCTATACTTATTATTGCTTTACTGGTTGTTTTGGATCTCTGGACAGTAGATAAAAGATATCTGGATGCTGACCGGTTTGAAAGACCATCAGCAATTCAAAAGTCATTCATACCAACTGTTGCGGATTTATTTATCCTTAAAGATCCCTCTCAAAACAGAGTTCTTAATCTTGCCGTTTCGCCATTTAATGATAATTCACCAACTTCATATTTTCATAAATCAATAGGAGGTTACCATGGCGCTAAAATGGAGAGGTACCAGGAGCTTATAGATTCGTGTATATATCCGGAATTAGCTGCATTTGGCGGGGCTGCCAAAAAAGCTCCTCAATCTCTTGAGGGACTTCAGACAGCATTTAATGACACTCCAACTCCAATACTTAATATGCTCAATACTAAATATGTAATTTTTGAAGTCACTTACCCTCCTTTAATTAATCCAAAAGCACTTGGGAATGCATGGTTTGTTGAGAAACCTGTAATTGCAGAAAATGCCAACAAAGAGATTTCATTAATGAACTCATTCAATCCTTCCAAAGAAGCGATTATAGGAAAAACTTTTAAAAATCAAATTACAAAATCATCCTTCCCTGTTCAGGAAAATGAAAAGATCGATCTTGTTTCGTATCAGCCCGATGAATTACATTATAAATATTCTGCCCGGGAAGAGAAACTTGCAGTATTTTCGGAAATATATTACCCTGCAGGATGGAAGTGTTATATTGACGGGAAAGAGAGTCAGTATTTCCGAACAGATTGGGTACTCAGAGGCATGGTTATTCCGGCCGGAGATCATGAAATAAAATTTATCTTTAAACCTGTTTCTTACTATGTTGGGAATAAAATTTCACTTGCCAGTTCCCTTTTGCTTATCCTTTTATTCGCTGGCTATTTCTTTGCTAAATTTAAAATGAAATCTAAGTCCGAATAATATGGTGCATCATAGTGTATGCCCTCTTTGTTCATCTGAAAAGATAAGTTTGCAATTCAAATGCAATGACTTTTTTATAAGTCATAAGGATTTCGCAATATTTAAATGTTCAGCCTGTGATTTCTTATTCACCCAGGATTACCCGGAAGAGAATGAGATAGCTGAATTTTACAAATCTGATAATTATATATCCCACAGCGATACTTCTGAAGGTTTTTCCAATAAACTATATCGTATTGCCAGGAGTATTATGCTGCGTAAGAAGAAAGAGCTCATCAGAAAAATCACTGCTCTGAAAAAGGGAACAATACTTGACATCGGCAGCGGGACAGGCTACTTTGCAGACACGATGAAAAATTCAGGATGGCTTGCAAAAGGAATTGAAATAAACGAAAAGGCACGTAAATTCTCCATATCACATTTTGGGTTGGAGATTGCCACTCCTGATAAGATCTCATCATTTGAAGCTAACGGGTTTGATTGTATCACACTCTGGCATGTATTTGAACATTTCCATGATCCATTTAACTATATTTCAGAAATTTATCGTTTATTAAAACCAGGTGCGGTTTGTGTTATTGCATTACCCAATTGCAAGTCATACGATGCAGAACATTATAAGGAATATTGGGCGGCATGGGATGTCCCCCGGCATTTATGGCATTTTAATCCGGCTACTTTCAGGCTTTTTTCTGAAAAAACCGGGTTCATATTTGAAGATCTCAGAGTTCTTCCTCTTGATGTCTTTTATATTTCGCAGCTTAGCGAAAAATATAAAGGTTCATCAATGCCTTTTCTAAAAGGAATCATAAATGCAATTGTTTTTGCAGCTATGTCGGTTTTCAAAAAAAGGAGGAGTAGTTCGATTATTTACATTCTTCGAAAATCTTCCGATTAATACCTGTCAAGCCAGCGATATCTTCTGGAATTATCTCCGAACTTAAGGGCAACTGTTATTTCGTGAGTCCCATAGGTAATGCTCTGAATTTCCTGAAGCGTGTAATCATATGCATATCCAAAAAACATATTCTGATATTTTACACCAACGTTTGCAATTAAAGCCCCGCTGGTACGATAAGCTAACCCTACCCAAAAACCCTGATTGTAAATATATGTTGCACCTATATCAGCCTGGGGTTTTAATTGTTCCGACATTTTTAAAAGAAACCCGGGTTGGATAATTGTATTACTCCACCAGCTAAGATCGTATGATCCGAAAAGATAATACTGTCTGCTCATTGTGAAATTTTTGTAAGCAGGACCTCCGATTTTTGCTGCGGCTTCAGTTAACTGATCAGCAGAAAAACCAAAGCTATATTTCGCATTAAGCAGGTAGGCGCCGAAAGTCAAATCAGGTACAAAAATTCCGCGACGGAGATTATTATTCAGCCATGGCTCATTAGGATCTTCAAAATTTATTTGCGTTTCATCAATCTTATAATAATAGCCTGTAAAGCCAAGCCCAAAAGAAAGTTGTGTGGCCTTTTGTATCCACATATGATAGGCATAAGCAACCTGGAAACCAGTTCTTTGAATCAATCCATTCCTGTCGCTGAAAACGTAGCCCCCAAAACCAACTTTCCCATCAGATTTCGGCCTGTAAACCTGTCGTTTTACACTGGTTTGCCTCAGTATGAAGCTTTTTTTGAGCATTCTTGTCTGCCAGCTGAAAGAAAAGGTTCGTGGTGCCCCGGAATAACCAACCCATTGTTCTCTGGCAGTCAGACTGAAACTGGTATACCCATCGCTTCCTGCTACCGCAGGATTAAGAAGGAACTTATTATAAAGGTACTGACTGAATAATGGTAGCTGTTGTCCAAAGGTCAGGATGCCAGTCAGAATCAATATTAATATGAATACAAGTCTTCTCACAAAAAGCTTTAAAGTATTATAATCTACCTTACAATAGTAACATTACCAATAAGTGGTCTGGATCCGTTATGTAAATCAATTATATAGTGATAAGAATCAATTGGAAGAGAAGAGCCATTACTCGTTCCATCCCATGGCCTCGGATATCCTCTTTCTGATCTCCAGATTGTTTCACCCCACCTGTTAAATATTATTACTTCCATTTTCGGATACAACTCTTTCATCCCAATATTCCATACATCATTAATGAGGTCACCATTCGGAGATATTGCATTTGGAATTATGAGACAAGCTTCGTTTATCGGTTTGACATTAACAGAGTCTTTTATGGAACATCCGTTCATATCTGTTACGGTAACTTTATAATATCCTTCCGGAATATCTACAAGGTTACTGTTTGTAGAGTTATCAGACCATTTATACAAATAACCAGCTCCTTTGACACCACCGGTGACATTTGTTCCGATTATGCCATCAGGTTTGTCAGGACAGAACGGCGGCAATATATTGAAGATGAGTTTCATAGAATCAGGCTCTGTAATAGTAATTGTCGAATTGGCATGGCAATTATTTGCATCTGTAATGATTAAACTATAATTGCCTGCCGGAAGATTGGTCCTGGTTTTGCCAAAGATACCATCTGCCCAGAGATAATCGACCGTTTTTACCTGATTTACCGGTTCAATATCAATAGAACCCGTACTTTCTCCTGCACAATTAATATTAAACCCGCCTGCAATGCTTGACGATAAGGTGGATGTAAATCCAAGTTTTCCGGGTTCAGTAAGATCAAAGGTTTCCGAAGCTTTGCACTCATTACTGTCGACGATCAATAACTGATACTGACCCGCTGCAAGGTCTGAAATGTTTTTTGTTGTAGCAGTGAATCCATTAGGTCCTGTCCAGGTGTAAACAAAAGGAGGTGATCCGGTTGTTGGATCCACATGGATGAATCCATTGGTCAGACCATTACAGCTTATGTTAAATCCGTTATAATCTGACAGATTCTTTGTATACTCCAGAGCAGGTGGCAGATCAACTCTTGCTGAGTCTTTTTTGATACACCCATTAAAATCTGTAATAGTTACTGTATAATTTCCCGCTGTCAGTGCTGCCAGATCCTTTGTCATTGCGCCGTTCGACCATAAGAAAGAATATGGAGGAACGCCCCCTGTGACTGTAAGATTAATCGAACCATTATTAAAGCCCGGCGACTCGCATGTAATATTTGTGGCGGAAAGTTCTGTAACTAAGGCAGGAGGCTGAATAAGGGTTATATCTTTTGTAATAACGCATTTATTAGAGTCCGTTACGACGATATGATATGTGCCGGCAGTAAGAGAAGGCTGATCCATCTGTCCATTTATTATTCCTGATCCGTCTGAAGTACTCCAATTGTATTTATATTTCCCGACGCTTCCTCCTGATACTGTGATGTTGATCCATCCTGAATTAGCCCCATAACAATTGATATTATAGGCTCCATCGGTTGAAATTGATGTTACAGGAGGACTTAAGACAAGGACAGATGGTTCTGTCAGAGTAAATGAGGGCGATGGAGTCAGAACACAGCCATTCTGGTCCTTGACTGAACAGGTGTAAATCCCTGCTTTTAAACCTGTGAGATCTTTTGTAGATGCCGTAAATCCTGAAGGCCCAGTCCAGGAATATATATAATTGCCTGATCCGCCTGAAATAGTCATTGTGATAGAACCATTATTACCTCCATTGCACGAAATATTGAAATTGCCATCACCAGATTTAGACAATTGATAACCTGATAATTGCATCCCATCTGGCTCGGCAACGACAGTACTATCAATCTTCACGCAGCTTAAAACATCTTTTGTCTCCAGGAAATAAGTTCCGGCAGTCAGATTATCTATACGGTTTGTATTTATGGGACCTGGTATATTCCCATTGAATGTATACCATCTGTAAGTGTACCCTCCCCGTCCGCCTGATGTCTGAACTGATGCATATCCGTCATTATACCCTTTACATGAGATATTATACCCCCCTGCATATTGCGATTTAGTATATACGGAAACAATGGGAGGAGGTACTCTGAAAACTATCCTATTGAGATTTATGCAACCATTTACATCCAGGATTATGAGTGTATAGCTTCCTGCCCCTAGATTATTGTAATACCTGTAAGTTGTTGGGTCTGAAAGAATCAGATTATTGGTAAATAAGCCACTATAAAGAGTATCAACATCATTTTTTACAACCCAATAATTATATGGAGGAGTAATTCCACCGGTTACAGATACGAGAATTCTTCCATCTGTAGAACCAATACAGCTGATATTGTAATTACCCGGAGGAATCACATCAGCTGAAATATATGCCCTGGCTGTTACAGGAACAATGCTTATGGAGTCCTTGCGGTTACAGCCTAGATTATCAGTCACTTTAATAACGTACTTACCGCTTGACAAATTTGCAATGGCTAATGAATCAACTTTGTGATATCCTACAGGCCCATCCCAGACAACCTGATATGGATTGGCGCCTTTGGAAATCACAGCTCTTAATGCTGCAAGGCCTGCTCCTCCCGAACACGTAAGAGGCTTAGTAACAACAATACTCTGAAGAGGCCGCGCATGTATTTTCACTTCACTTATAACTTTTTTCCCTGGTACACAAATAGCATTATCAACTTTGGGTGTAATAGTATAATAGACTGACTGTATTGTATCAGAATTATTTTGATAAGTAAAATTGATTGTGTAATAAGGTGGTAGGTTAACTGCCGGAGCAGTATTTCCAACCACAACTCCAGGTCCTCCTGTGACGCCTACGGTATAATCAAATATCATTGAACCCGATGTCATAACCGTAGGAGAGGTCAGAACAATTTGAGTATTTACCGGAGCCTGAAGTGTTCCGATATAACAAATACCGGGGAAAATATTATTAGGAACAATACGTGGTGTCGGATTGATCGTTACAGCAATGTCATGTGCAGGGCCATCTATACAACCTGTGGGACTAACGGGTACTACCGTGTATGTAACGATCTGGAAATGATCAGTATTATTAATTAACTTGTCTCCAATGATTTGATTATTATTCAATCCATTTACCGGGGTGCTATATCCTGCTATTGAACCGGTTGTTGTTACAGTATACTTAAATGTTATAAGCCCGCTGGTAAAAAGACTGGGACTTTGTAGTTGTATATTGGTAGTCAAGCTATCACATTGAATTGTATTGGAAGGAATAGGGTAAATCCTGGGTGTCGGATTTACCGTTATAACTACTATTTTATCCGGATCACTAGTTGAGCACTTTGGACTTATAGGTGTTATCCTGTATGTAACGGTCTGGTAGGTATCAGTAGGATTATGCAGTACATCCGATATAACTGAATTATTCGGCAAACCCGCAACAGGTGTAGTAAATCCTGTAACTCCTCCGGTGGCTACAACAGTATAATTGAAGGTAATCACACCTATTGAAAAAATAGTCGGACTGTACAATGTGACATTTGTTGTTCCATCATTACATATCGTTTGGGACAACGTGCTTGGAAGTACCTGTGGTGTCGGATCAACCGTTATAATAACCGTTTTACTCGGTCCTGCCACACAACCTGTCGGGCTTTTCGGAGTTATTGTGTATGTTACAAACTGTGAAGTATCAGTTGGGTTATGAAGTATATCAGATATTACCCAATTATTCGGTAATCCATTCACGGGCGTGGTAAATCCAGTTACTCCTCCTGTAGCTACTACCGTATAATTGAAGGTAATAACGCCACTTGTAAAGGTACTTGGGCTGGTGAGTACAATACTTGTAGTTTCATCATTACAGATTTCATATCCGGTAGTACTTGGGAATACTTGCGGTGTCGGGTTTACTGTGATAACTACTGTCTTGCTTGGTCCTGCTGCACAGCCTGTAGGACTTATCGGGACTANNCTTATCGGGACTATTGTGTAGGTAACCGTCTGCGGGGCATCTGTAGGATTATGAAGTACATCTGATATTACATAATTATTCGGCAATCCTGTAACTGGTGTGGTAAATCCTGTTACTCCGCCTGTGGCGACTACTGTATAATTAAAGGTTATTACTCCGCTTGTAAAAGTGCTTGGGCTGGTTAAGGTAACATTTGNNTCTGCGTAGGTGTGCTTGGCACAACCTGTGGCGTCGGGTTGACGGTGATAACTACTGTCTGGCTTGGTCCTGCTGCGCAGCCTGTCGGACTTATCGGGACTATTGTGTAGGTAACTGTCTGCGGGGCATCTGTAGGATTATGAAGTACATC
>PLML01000082.1 GCA_003141525.1 Bacteroidales bacterium | reverse complement strand
TTTGATCTGGGAAACTATTTCCCTGACATGACTCTCGTAATTTGACCCGGAAAGTCTGCGAATAAACTCCATTAATAAAGGCTGATAAAATAATATCATAAAAATATAAAAGGGTATTAAAAACAATATTACTAATCCGTTGCCGAGAAGGACTATTGTCTGCCCGATAGCAGCAGTGCTTACGTTGATTATTTGCCCCTGCGTTTTTGTAATCCAGTCATGGATTTTCTGAGGGTCTTTATTGAAATATTCGGCAGCATCTGCAATATTCTGGTTAAGCAAGGATGTAAATTTCTGGACCAGTACAGGCCATGATTCGCCAAACCGGCCTGCCTGAGAAAATAAAACAGCACAAAATGCGGCAATTACTAAAAAAGTAAGCAACATTGTGAGTAGAATAGCAAGTATCCTGTTTATTTTTATCCGCACCAGAAAATTTACAACCGGATGAAGGACTATTGCGATAACTATTGCGAAAACTAGAGGAATAATAATGCTTTTTGCAATATACATTATTGCTAATAAAGCAATCAGGCCCACAAGGAAAATGGTCACCTTTGTGTAAAATGGTAGTTTTAAATCTTCACCTGGCACTGCTTTCAGAATTCAATTCTTTTTTCCGAAAAAAATACTGAAGTATAGCCTGACCGACTGATTTGATTACATCAGAATTTTGAGCAACAACGTTTGTTACTCCAAACTGAAGAATTGAACCAACCAGTTTTCTGATCAGATTACCAGATGTCCCTACAAAAATTTTTCTTGAAAGGAACCCACTAAGCAGGCCCATAGCAGTGCCTGATATGTTATCGATCAGATAAGGCGAGGAAGAGATTTCCTTCAATGTATGCCTTATAAGGTTGACAGGTTTTAAACTTTCGTAGGTAAGGTATAATTGTTCTTTTAACAACTGCGCTTTGATTTCTTGTTCTGCTTCCAATAATTTAATTGCATCTTTAAGCCCAGCTGAAGAAGTTATGTTTTGCATATGTTCTTATTTAAGCACACGTTTGATGATATAGTTCCCGACGAGCTTCTTAATCCAATTATGCATAAAGAAATGGATAAAAATCCCGGCAAGAATATAAAATGCAGCTACCACAAAGAACCCCCAGAATGGTTTTCCAAGGATATCGCCCAGCCATAAAGCTAATCCCAGATTTAAGAACAACATGAAAGAAACAATAAGTAGAATAACCACAGATTGTGGTACCAAAGATGACACAACATCAGTAGTTTTGTCAAGAGTTTGAAGCTTAACTAACTCAAAGCTTGTTTTGCCATATTCAGAGGCTCTTTCAAGCAGCGATTCCAGTAACTTAGTATTATCTTCCATGTGTTCAATCATTATAATGTTCTGCAAATACAAGCATTGTCAGTTATTTGGATCTCTTGCAATGCCGTTTGAGATTGTCAGCAGGAATACAGTTTCTTCCTGGGTCGAAAGACGGAATTTTATTTTCTCATCAATTGTCATAAGCTGACCTTCTTTAAGGGTCAATGTATCCTTCCGGATATGGAATCTAAGTTTGCCTTCAATTATCTGAAAAGTAACTGAATCATTTGACTGAAAGGACTTTATTTCTGTTCCTTCATGCAAGGCCGTAAGAATAATCTGTTTATCAGGACTTTTCAAAAGAATCAAAGCATTAAGTTCCCCGTTTGCCCAGGTATAACTTTGCTTCATAGTTGAAATTACAGAGGGCAGATTAAATCCTAATAAAGTACAATCTGACGACCTCCTATTCTTTGCAAAAGGAAGTTTAGCCTTCAGCGTTTCTATTTCCATGATTATATTATTATCCTGTTTGCAAAAAAATCACTGAGCCGGGAACAATTCAACCGGTTGCTGTTTTTGCCGCTTTTTTAACTTCTGAAGCTTTAGTCCTGACTTGTTCGGTAAGGTCAGAAACTTCTTCCTTTACCTCATCAACCCTGGCTGAAATGTTTTCGAGAAATTCATCGAATTTTTCTTTTAATCCTTCTGCAAAATCCTCTCCCTTTTTAGCGATTTTTTTGCGTGTGTTCCAACCTTTGTCGGGGGCAAATAATATCCCTAACAACGCACCGGCAGCAACACCTGCCAGCACACCTAGCAATACTTTTCCTGAACTCATTGTCCTTTATTTAATCGTTTATAATAAAATAAGAAGTAATACCACAATAAGTATTACGGCACCTACTGAAAGGTACACACCTCCACCAACTGTATGAAGTCTGTGGTTAATAGATTTTACTTCTTTCCGCAAGCTTTTCTTTTCAGCCGATTTCATATTCGACTTGTCCATTGAATTTATCTCATTTAGCCTTAATTCCAGGGTTTTAACCTCTGCAGATTCTACGGGTTTTGGAGCAGCCAAAGATGAAGGTTCAGTTTTAGTTGCTGCATTTAATTGAAGAGGAATTAACGTTAATGACAAACATGTCACCATTAAACAAATAGCAAATTTTTTCATGATAATATAGTTTAATTAATTGTTGATTTAATATGATCTTCTTCCCTGAATAACTCTTAGTATAATTGCTATTATAGCAATAACAAGGAGTATGTGTATTACTCCACCAACACTGTATCCGATAAATCCTATTGCCCAGGCAATTATCAGTATTACTGCAATGACATAAAGTAGATTTCCCATGATTTTTATTTTTAAATGTTTATAACAAAATAACCACTAATATTACAACAAGAATTATTGCACCGGCTGAAACATATACTACACCTCCATGTCTGTGGTGAGGACCTGTTGAACGTACTTCAACCTGTTTTTTCGTTTCATTAGAACTCAATTTTGACTTATCCTCCGCATTAATTACTTCCACTCTTTTCAATAAGCCTTTGACTTCTACTGATTCGACGGGTTCAGGAGGTTTTGTAACAACTAAAGATGAAGGTTTATCAGTGGTTGCTGCATTCGACTGAAGAGGCAGTATTGTTAGTGACAAGCATGTTATTATTAAACAAATAGCAAGTTTTTTCACGACAATATGATTTTGTTTAATTAATAGTTGATTAGAATATCCTTCTTCCTTGAATAATTCTAAGGATTATAGCAATTATAGCTATGACAAGAAGGATGTGTATGACACCACCCATGCTGTATCCGATAAATCCGATTGCCCAGGCAATAATCAAAATTACAGCTACGATATAAAGCAAATTTCCCATGATTGAAAGTTTATTTGATTACTATTTTTGTGTTTATGAAATAAATTCATTTTTAATCAATGTTGAATTTGTAAGTGAATTTAAACCTTTGACAAAGTTAAGTCTCACTATTCCTGATACTGTTATATAATTATTAGAATAAGTTACATTATTCACACATTCAGGTTTGATCAATGCATGAAAAAACTACTCCGCCGGAAGTGGAACCGTTAAAAGGATTTGGAAGGAAGTAAAATCTTTTACAGACTCCCAAGTGCAGTTCGTCTTTTGTGCTTGAGGTTCTTAAAATGAGATGGTGTAAGCCCGGTCATTTTTTTAAACTGGTTTGACAAATGGGCCACGCTGCTGTAATGAAGTTTCCAGGCAATTTCGGTAAGATTTAGCTCATCGTAAACAAGGAGCTCTTTTACTCTCTCTATTTTATTCGCGAGGTAAAACTGCTCAATTGTAGTCCCTTTGACCTCTGAAAAAAGATTGGAAAGATAAGTATAATTGTGATTTAGTTTTTCGCTCAGGTAATCGGAAAGGTTTATTTTAATCTGTTCATCATTATAGTGGATCAGTTCGATAATGATGGTTTTAATTTTCTCAACCAGTATTTTTTTACTATCATCCATCAGTTCAAGCCCCGTCATTTTAAGGGCAACTTTCAGATTGTCCAATTGATCTTTTGAGATCTTATCCGTTATTTCAGCTTCACCCAAATCAATATTAGTATAATGCAAACCAAGTTTTTCAAGCTCCGATTTAACCACCAGTTTACACCGGATACAAACCATATTTTTGATGTACAGTTTCAATTTTTCTTTTCCTCAGGTATGCTTATCCATAATAAACAAATATACAAATTTTTAGTTCGTATTTAAAAGCGAAAATCAGTTTTTTGCACTCAGACTTTATTTTTAATTAATTTATTCCTGGCTTCAGAAAAAATAGAATAATCTTTTAATATTACAATTAAACTTTTTTAATTCATAAAAGTCAGGGTCATTAAATACCGAGGCGCTGATAAATATGTAAATCATGTAACTTTTTATAAAAGTTATATAACTCTTTTAGGGTGCAGGTGCCTAATTTAGTTCTCTTAAAATTCATCAACGAATATGATCAAAAAAGTTGTCAGATTGAACTTTCCGGGCTGGCTAATTGTTTAATAAATTATAAGTTATTGATCAACATTTTAAATTTTCTCAGACAATGAAAACAATTATTGTTCCCCTCGATTTCTCAGACGAGTCATTAACTGGTTTGAATCTGGCATTGATGCTTGCTAAAAAAACCGGTGCAAATATCCAGTTGGTTCATGTTATTGTAAAGAATACCGGTGGCAATAATGGTCAAATGGAGAAGGAGAATCAACTTGCAAAATCAAAATTTGAAGAAATACTTCAGAAGTACAAAGAGAAAAGCAATTTAAACTTCATTTTAAGTTACACGATTAAAGAAGGCAAGACATTTAAGGAAATAGGAGATCTGGCTGATAAGTATGATGACGCATTGACAGTGCTTTCAACCCATGGGGCATCTGGTTTTGAAGAACTGTTCATTGGAGGTAATGCTTACAAAATAACCTCTCACTCGAGGAATCCGGTGATCACGGTCAGAAGAAGCAAAATGCCTTCAAATATTGATAATATAGTATTACCACTTGATATTACTTTTCAGACACGCGAAAAGGTTCCATATACTGTCGAGCTGGCAAAAGTATTTAATTCAAAAATTCATCTGCTTACCATAAGACTATCAAATTTAAAGAGTATTGAAAAAAAGCTTCATCAATATGCCGTACAGGTGGCATCCTACCTTGAGGCTCATAATATTCCTTACACGGTCGAACATCTGCACGGTAGCAACCTGACTGATTTAACTCTCGATTATTCTCGCTCGATAGATGCTGACCTTATTTCAATAATGACCGAACAGGAGAAGAGTGCTTCCAATTTGCTCCTGGGTAACTTTGCTCACCAAATGATTAACAAAGCTTTTATTCCTGTTTTATCATTTCCAAATTATCATTTAAGCATAACAGCAGAGGATATCTGGACCCTGGGAGCATTTAATGCCTGAGATCAGGATTGGGAATAAATTCTAAACTTAAGTTAAAACGTAGAATGAAAATGAAAACAATTAAGATGAAAAAAATATTGATTGCTCTGGATTATAATCCAACAGCACAAAAAGTGGCAGAGGTAGGTTTTTCAATGGCAAAATCCATGAATGCTGAAGTAATATTGCTGCATGTAATAACAGATCCGGTGTTATATGCCTCTGCAGGATATTCGCCAATAATGGGTTTTTCCGGTTATATAGATGTGGGGCCATTACAATTAGATAGTGCTGATGGACTGAAAAATGCGTCTCTTCAATATCTTGATAAATCAAGACAACACCTTGGGGATAAATCCATTCAAACCATTGTAAAAGAAGGTGATTTTGCTGATACGATACTGGAGACTGCAAAAGAACTTCATGCAGATATTATTGTTGTTGGATCTCACAGCCGGAAGTGGCTGGAAAATATAGTCATGGGGAGTGTTACTGAAAAAGTTTTGCATCATACTTCAATACCTCTTTTCATTGTTCCGACTAAAAAACAAGATTAACTCATATTCAGTAGTTACCTGACAGCACAACAGGGCACGTCAGCCACCTTTGTTAAGAATGGTATGACATATTAATTATCATACTCTGAAATCTGATAAAATAATGACAGAAAATACATACATAAAAAAACCTGTGTATAACCTCTTGGCATCAGGTCTTGAAGGGGCAGATTCTCTTGCAGATCTTGCTCTTGATATGCGTTGGTCATGGAATCATGCAGCCGACGATGTATGGCGACAACTTGATCCCGCGCTCTGGGATCTCACCCATAATCCATGGGTTGTACTGCAGACAGTATCAAGAAATCAATTTCAGAAGGTAATGTCTGACCAGGTATTTCGTAAAAAAATAGATGCTCTTGTGCAATCAAAGGAGCATGCAAACACAGTTCCGGCCTGGTTCCAAAAAAGTTATCCGCAGTCCAAACTTACCTGTGCAGCTTATTTTAGTATGGAATTCATGTTAAGTGAAGCTCTTCCTATTTATTCCGGCGGTCTGGGCAATGTGGCCGGCGATCAACTCAAGGCAGCCAGTGATCTTGGAGTTCCTGTAGTCGGAGTCGGGTTACTATATCAACAGGGCTACTTTCGCCAGGAAATTGATCAGAATGGCAACCAGCAAGCTCTTTTCCCATTTAACGATCCCGGACAATTGCCGGTTGTTCCTTTACGTCAACCTAATGGAGAATGGCTACGGCTGGAAATAGAGTTACCGGGTTATTCTGTCTGGTTACGTGCCTGGCAGGTACAGGTAGGCAGAATTAAACTTTATCTGTTAGATAGTAATGATGCGGCAAATTTCCCTGTTCATCGTGGAATAACAAGTGAATTATATGGTGGTGGACCTGAGCTGCGTCTTAAACAGGAAATGGTTCTCGGAATCGGAGGATGGCGTCTGCTGAATGCTCTTGGTATTCATCCTGAGGTATGTCATCTCAATGAGGGGCATGCAGCATTTGCAATTTTGGAACGTGCTTCAGGTTTTATGAAAGATACAGATCAGTCTTTTAATGTTGCGCTGGCAGTTACAAGAGCCGGCAATCTTTTTACTACTCACACAGCTGTTGCAGCCGGATTCGATTGTTTCTCACCGAATCTCATGGTGCAATATCTTGGTGAATATGCTGAGCAGAAACTTGGAATTACACATCAACAATTGTTGGCGTTGGGTCGGAAGAATCCGGGTGATGAATCAGAGAAGTTCAATATGGCTTACCTGGCTATACGGGGAAGTGGAGCTGTGAATGGAGTTAGTCGTCTCCATGGAAAAGTCAGCCGTCACATTTTTGAACCACTATATCCCAAATGGCCTACAACCGAAGTACCTGTCGGATATATAACTAATGGTGTCCACATGCCTACATGGGACTCCAAAGAAGCAGACGATGTATGGACGGAATTTTGTGGCAAAGACCGGTGGCTTGGAACGAATAAAACCCTGGAGCAGGATATTCGTCATGCTTCCGATGAAAAGCTCTGGGAGCTGCGTACAAATGCAAACAAGTCGCTCATCGAATTTGCACGTAAATATTTTTCGAAACAATTGCACGGTTCAGGTCATTCGTCCGATTCTATTGAACGTGCAAAGCATTTATTTGATCCTAACATTTTAACACTTGGCTTTGCAAGACGTTTTGCAACCTACAAACGGCCCAATTTATTGCTGCATGATCCGCAACGCCTGCTCCGGCTATTAATAAATACTAAGTTTCCGGTGCAACTTATTATTTCAGGCAAAGCTCATCCCGCCGATCAGGAAGGCCAGGACTTAATAAAAGAATGGATACTTTTTATCCGGCGAAATGGTGTCCATCCGCCTGTAATATTCCTTAGTGATTACGATATGCAGATTTCAGAAAATCTTGTGCAGGGTGTTGATGTTTGGATCAATACGCCACGTCGGCCATGGGAAGCCAGCGGTACCAGTGGTATGAAAGTGCTGGTAAATGGAGGTATTAATCTATCGGAACTGGATGGTTGGTGGGCTGAAGCTTACACACCCGAAGTAGGCTGGGCGCTGGGAGATGGCAATGAACAAGGTGACGATCCGGCCTGGGACACCCTGGAAGCAGAGCAACTTTATAATTTACTCGAAAAGAAAGTAATACCTGAATTTTACAATCGCAATGAAAAAGGAATTCCCGTTGCCTGGATATCGCGAATGAGGGAAAGCATGGCACAATTAACCCCCCGGTTCTCTGCCGACAGATCAGTGCGGGAATACACAGGGCAACACTATCTGCCTGCTGCAACAGCATATCTTGAACGTGCTGCTAATAAAGGTAAAAGGGGAAAGCAAATTGCAGACCTGCTGCATTACCTTGATCAAAAATGGGAATCTATGCATTTTGGCGAAGTAAAGTTCGTGACTATTAAAAAACAGCATAAAATTGAGGTTCAGATTTATTTCAGTGATCTTAACCCGGATACATTACAGGTTGAGCTATTTGCCAATGGTATTAATGGGGAAGCTCCAATTCTACAGAAGATGACGCGGGGAACAAAAATTGAAGGAACAGAAAATGGATATTATTATAATGTATCGGTAACTTCAGCACGTCCCGCAACAGATTATACTCCACGTGTAATACCAAACTTTCCGGGTGTTTCAGTTCCTCTTGAAACTAACCTGATTCTCTGGCAACGTTAATCTATGAATTATAGAAAATACGAAATCAAATAAGGGATATGAAGTTGATATGGACAAATTAAACCCGGAAAGAACATTGTTTTTAGATATAGGAGGCATAATGCTTTCCAATGGTTGGGGACATGAGTCACACAGATCAGGCTCTTTATCATCGTGCAGGTTGTAGCCGGGCTGCACGACATGGCAAATACAAAGCCAAAATGGAGAATTGATGATTAGAATCCCTGATTGAGATAACAAAAATTCATATAAATGATTACTCTTAGTACATGACAAAAAATA
>PLML01000201.1 GCA_003141525.1 Bacteroidales bacterium | reverse complement strand
CGAACAGGTGATCAAAGAACTCCAATCCCTTTACGATTTAGGTTACCGTGGTCATGTTGACATAGTCGATGATAACTTTATTGGTAATAAAAAGAAGGCTAAAGACCTCTTGCGTGAATTAAAAAAATGGACTAAAAACCACCGGTATCCATTTTATTTTGCTACGGAAGCCTCTATTAACCTGGCCGATGATGATGAATTGCTTCAGTTAATGAAAGATGTAGATTTCCGGTACGTGTTTCTTGGTATTGAAACACCCGAAAATGATACTTTGAAACTGAACAAGAAAACCCAGAATGTAAACAAACCGATCGAAGATGCTGTCAGGAAACTCTTATCGTATGGTATAGTGAGTAATGGAGGATATATTATTGGTTTCGACAGTGAAAGCAGACAGATTGCCGATAATATGATCGATTCCATACAGAAATCAGGAATCTGCATGGCAATGATCAGCCTGCTTTACGCACTGCCAAATACTCAATTAACCCGCCGTCTTGAATCTGAAGGCAGGTTGTTTCAGCAGGCATCCCGATCAATTGGTGAGAGCGATATTGATCAGACAACAAGCGGTCTGAACTTTATTACACTGATTTCACGTATCGAGATCCTTAAGAATTTTATTCGGGTTATCAATGAAATTTATGATCCTTCGAATTATTATAAGCGGGTTATTTATACAGGCTTGAATATCAGACCACATTATAGACATAATCCAAATTTCAGGACCTGGCTTATTTATATACGTTCATTCCTAAGGGTTTGTGGCAGGGCAGGTTTTAACTCAGCAACTGGATTCTATTATTGGAAGATGTTTTTTACCGTGATATTCAGAAACCCAAAAGGAGTTGAAACGGCAATTAACTTAGCAGCAATGTTCATTCACTTAAGGAAACAAAAAGAATATGGCGTTTCAGCGATGAATCACACAATTGGTGAATTGGAAAAAACCGGTGAAGAAGCTTACTACGCAAGGATACTGGGTAATAATCGGAGACATGATTAAGATTGAAAATAAATGATTTTTTCTACACATGACAAGTTGGCAGCCGTACAACACACTGGTTTTTCCACAATGCTGTAAAATCTATTTAATTTATTATTTTAATAATGTACACTTGTTACTATTTTTATACCAGAATCTTCTAAAAGTTTTCTACCATTAAGATCATCCAGTTCAATTAAAAAATAAAATGCAGTTACTTTTCCACCTAAAGTTCCAATAATGTCGCGAACGGCTTTTGCTGATCCACCAGTAGCTATAAGATCATCAACTATAAGTACTCTATCATCTTTTTGAATATCGGACACTTGAATACATAAAGTATTTTCTCCATATTCCAATGAATATTTCATTTGAGAAGTTTCTCCGGGAAGTTTACCAGGTTTTCTTGCTAATACAAGAGGTCTTCCGTAAACATAGGCAAACAAAGCTCCTAATATAAATCCTCGTGATTCAATTGCTACAATTTTATTAAATTTTAAATTATTATTATCAACTGATTCATCTATTTCTTCTTTAACTAAAGTCATTCCTGAATCACTATTAATAAGAGAAGTTATATCTCTAAATATTATTCCTTTTTGCGGAAAATCAGGAATATTTTTAATCAAACTTTTTATTTTTTCTACTCTTGTCATATTGCTTTAACTATCCTAGTTGTTTAACACATAAAATAATTTTCTTTTAGAAATTTCAATAACTGATTCGGGGTCTTAATCCAAGATTTTTTCATATCTCGTATTACCATTGTATCAGGGACAACATGGTCAAGTGTCATATTCTATGATGTAAGCGCTGTTCCAGATAATGCTAATTTATTAAATTCATCAGAGATACCAAAATAAAATCCTTCATTTTCTTCAAGGTATTGAAGCTCTTCGCAGCAANNTCATTAACTAATTATCTTAAGCGTTGCTCGTGAATATCCTTATTCATTGTTGCCATAATAAGTTGCGTAGGTTATTGACGAAAAAACCTAAAGCCAATCTATAAAGCAAGGTCATAAAACAAAAGCCTTGCTTTAATTGCAAAAGCCGGACGTCTTGACCACATTTAGCCGGTTAGATTATAATTATTTAAGACTATCGAGTCGAATTAATCTTAGCTGGAGTAAGATTATTTTGAATAATCGTTGATTTAAAGTTTGGACAGAATTAATCCAAAATGATATGGTTCAAACATCTTAGGTTCTTTGTATACTGAGAACTTTTGCTTGTCAATCCTTTGTAAAATCTGGTCAGGTTTTGGTCTAATACTTAAATCCGGGCCACGAGGTGTTGGAATATCACTTCGCCAGTGTAATATTCCGACCTTGCCTTTTGGTTTTAAAATTTTATATGCTTCATTAAAGAAATCACCTGGGGAATCATGATGAAGAATATTAAACAACATTACATAATCAATCGAGTTATCTGCCAGCCCTGTTGTTTGAGTTAAAATATCCCTGTGTTCGAGTATAACATTATCAATATGTTCAAATGCTAATTTTTGGGTTACTATTTCAAGCATCTCTTTTTCAATATCAAAGGCATACAATTTACCTTTGATTTGTTTTGCTGCAGGAATGGTAAATGTCCCGTAACCGCAACCAATCTCGACTAAATCGTTAATTTTCGAGTCGATATGCAATTCTGATAAAATTAATCCGACATTAAAGAAGTCTGCCCACATGTTTTCTGCGGGCATCCCACTATCTCTTACTTTCAATCTCTTTTAATTTATTAATTATGCTTAATTCTGCGCCCTCAACAAGTTTCATTTCTTTAATCCCGCGAGCATCAGCACATGACCGGTAAAGTTTTACTTTAACTTTCTCAAAGGCTTCTTTGCCTTCGGTTATGGAAAAGTAAATCAGACCTGCTGCGCCAATGACATCTGCATAAGCAAAACCCGTGAGTTCGTAAACAAGACTTGATGCGAGCAGAACCAATGACATATATACACAAATCTTAGTGCAATTGGAATCGGCAATTATGGGTTCGGAATTTAGTTGTTTGCCTGTTTTCTTTTTGGCATTCATCAGCCAAACCATTACTATAATAGAAATCAGTGATATTATTACTCCCCAAAGTGTGGTTTCCGGCTTATGATGATGGATGAGATTTAAAACTATCCCTGCAAATAAACCTGCAGATAAAAGATAAAATGCTGTACCTGTAACTTTTAAGGCTTTTATCTCGAATGCACTTTTCGGACTGTCTGGATATTGTTTGATTCGTAATATCATCATTGCAATACCAATGCCCGACATTACTTCAATAAAACTATCTACACCAAATCCAAATAAGGTAAGGGTTTCATCTTTGTAACCTAATATCATCGCGACTATCCCTTCAATAATGTTGTAAAAGATGGTAAACAGGCTTAATTGGTAAGCAAATTTATATAGTCTGTTTTCTTCTGTACCCATAATTAAGATTAATTCGCTACTTCTTCAACACTGAAAGAATGGTTTCGTTCAAAGCATTAATTATTAATTGTAATTATTTACGCAATCAGTGGTATTTTTGATATTATGCTTTATTCATTGCCAGAAAGCTTCTCAATACATACTGCAATATCCCGTTATTTTGATAATAGGCTAACTCGATTGATGAATCAAGTCTTGCAATTACATTAAATTCCGATTTAGATCCATTGAAATTTGTAACTCTTACTTTTATTTCCTTATTTGGTGTTAAATCCTCAAGATTTAATATATCATATATCTCGTCTCCAGTTAAGCCAAGAGATATAATATTTTCCCCATTTATAAATTGAAGCGGTAGGACTCCCATTCCTACCAGATTACTTCGATGGATCCTTTCGAAGCCTTCTGCGATTATGGCACGTACCCCTAATAATGATACTCCTTTTGCTGCCCAATCACGCGAGGAGCCGCTTCCATATTCTTTGCCTGCAATGATGATAAGCGGGATATTATCTGATTTGTACTTTATGGCAGCATCAAATACCGGCATCATTTTACCATTGGGGTGATAAAGCGTCCATCCACCTTCTTTGCTGACTAATTCATTTTTCAGGCGAAGATTAGCGAAAGTTCCCCTCACCATTACTTCATGATTTCCTCTACGTGAACCGTAGGAATTAAAATCTTCTTTTTCAACTCCCTGAGCTTTGAGATATCGGCCTGCCGGGGAATCTTCTGCAATGTACCCTGCAGGGGAAATGTGATCTGTTGTAATTGAATCGCCAAGTTTCAGAAGCACCCTGGCTGATTTAATATCAGGAATTCTATCCGGTTCTAATGAAATATCTTTAAAAAAAGGGGCCTCTTTCAGGTAGGATGAATCTTCATCCCATTGATAGATATCGCTCTTTGGAGTTGCCAGACTCTCCCATTTTTCATCCCCATGAAAAATGCTTCCGTAATTCGATATGAAATCTTTTGAATCCAGTACTTTATTCATAACAACCTGAATTTCTTCCATGGCAGGCCAGATGTCTCTTAAATATACAGGTTCAAGGTTCGGATCAAATCCCAGTGGTTCGCGTTGAAAATCAATATCGATCCTCCCGGTGATGGCATAAGCAACCACAAGAGGAGGAGAGGCTAAAAAATTCATCTTTATAAGCGGATGTATTCTCGCCTCAAAATTTCTGTTACCAGAAAGAACTGAGGCAACCACTAACTTATTTTCTGTAATTGCTTTGTTAATATGAAAAGCTAATGGTCCGCTATTCCCAATACATGTGGTACAACCATATCCAACTGTCTGAAATCCCAGCGCTTCAAGAAATGGAAGCAAATTGGCTTTTTTCAGGTAATCGGTCACTACTTTTGATCCCGGGGCAAGACTTGTTTTAACCCATGGTTTTGTCATCAGCCCTCTTTCAATAGCTTTCCTGGCAATTAGTCCGGCTGCTACCATAACACTCGGATTAGAAGTATTTGTACAGCTGGTAATTGCAGCAATTACTACCGATCCGTCACTGATAAGGAATTCCGAGCTATCTGCTTTAATTTTTACACTTTGAAGACCGTTCTTTCTTTCCGGTTTTGACTCTATTTCAATACCGGTTGCTTTAATTCTTTGACTCCCTGAGTCTGTATCAGGGATTTTTTCCTGGAAATGCCCACCTTCGTTTGACCATCCACCTTCGGCTCTTTCATCTAAAGCAACATATCCTCTCTCATAGCTGCTTTTCAGGATATCAATAAACCTGTTTTTTACATTAGTCAGTGCTATTTTGTCCTGGGGTCGTTTCGGACCTGCAATGGATGGTTCAATATCACTTAAATTCATTTCTATAACCTCGGTAAATTTTATCTTTTCTTCATTTTCACGCCATAAAAGGTTTGTTTTCAAATATTTTTCTACTGTTTCTATGTGTTTTTCGTCTCTTCCCGTAATCCTTAAGTATTCCAATGTCTTAGGATCAGGTGGAAAGTAGGTTACTGTGCATCCGAACTCAGGCGACATATTGGAAATTGTTGCCCGGTCAGGCACTGTCAGATTATTCAATCCGTTGCCAAAAACCTCAACAAACTTTCCAACTACACCTTTCTTTCTTAATAATTCTGCAACGGATAATACCAAATCTGTAGACGTTGTACCTTCCTTTAAATTTCCAGTCAGTTTCAATCCGACCACTTCCGGGAGCATAATATATACAGGCTGTCCAAGCATAACAGCTTCAGCTTCTATTCCACCTACACCCCATCCGATTACCCCAATACCATTTACCATTGGAGTATGAGAATCCGCTCCTACCAATGTATCCGGAAATAAAATTCCATCTCTCACAGTGACTACTTTTGCCAAATATTCAAGATTCACCTGGTGACATATGCCCATTCCGGGAGGAAGTACATTAAAGTTTTCGAACGATGATTTGGCCCACTTTAAAAGGGAGTATCTCTCATTATTACGTTCATATTCCAATGCCACATTTCGTTGATAAGCATAGTTTGTGCCATAAAAATCGACTTGAACAGAATGGTCAATTATTAAGTCAACCGGAACTTGAGGATTAATCAGTTTAGGGTTTTTATTCTTGCGGGCTACTTCCGATCGTATAGACGCAATATCTACAATTGAAGGGACCCCGGTAAAATCCTGCATTAGTACCCTTGCAGGTAAAAAAGGTATTTCGCTATTCTCTTGTTTTGAATTCCAGTTTAAAATATTATTCAGGTGAGTTTTATTGAAACTGCCGTGGTTAAAATTTCGTACTATATTTTCCAGCAGGATCCGGATTGAAAAGGGAAATTCTTCAACATCATGGCCATCGATATGGAGTTCCCTCAGACTAAAATAATTAAAGTTACCCAGTGGTGTCGTTATTTTTTTATATGAACCAGCTATTCCATCCATGGTCTGCACTTTTTGCAATTTTATTTTAATATTAACAATGGAAATGTATATTATGTTTTATAAAACCATCGAATTATCTGTAAGCTGATTGATACAGCCCATGGTACAATAAGCAAATTAAATTTTGACTCCGCTTAGATTTCTTACAATTTTCTACTAAATGGGCGAATCATTTCTACCGGAACAACCCATTCATCAAATTGTTGTTCTGTTAAAAGGTTTAATTCTAATGCGGCTTCTTTCAGAGTCAAATTATCGGCATAGGCTTTTTTGCCAATTCTTGTCGCATTTTCATAACCGATATGAATGTTTAATGCAGTCACCAGCATTAATGAATTTTTGAGGTTCTCTTCAATTCGTTCCAGATTAGGTTCAATTCCAACAGCACAATAATCGCTGAATGCTTTGCAGGCATCTGCAATAAGCGTAGCCGATTGCAATAAAGCGCTTATCATGACCGGTTTGAAAACATTAAGCTCGAAGTGGCCATTTGAGCCAGCAACCGAAATGGTTGTGTCGTTGCCCATAATCTGTGCACAAACCATTGTCAATGCTTCTGTCTGAGTCGGATTTACTTTGCCGGGCATGATGGATGAACCAGGTTCGTTGGATGGGATAGTTAACTCTCCAATTCCCGACCGTGGACCCGAGGCCGACATTCTGATATCGTTTGCTATTTTCATTAAGTTAACAGCCAATTGTTTTATTGCTCCATGAGTTTCTACAATGGCATCGTTTGCTGCCAAAGATTCGAATTTATTTTCAGCAGAAACGAACGGCAGGTTAATTAATCGGGCAATAGTTGTTGCAACCTCTATGGCATAACCTTCCGGGGTGTTCAATCCTGTTCCGACAGCGGTTCCACCTATAGCTAACTCTGAAAGATGCGGTAATGTGTTTTTCAACGCCTTTATTCCATGTTCAAGCTGAGACACATAACCTGAAAATTCCTGTCCGAGCGAAATAGGGGTCGCATCCATTAAATGAGTACGACCAATTTTAACAACTTCGGCCATTGCAATTGATTTTCCGGTCAAGGTGTTTATTAGTATCTCTATTCGCGGGATAGTATATTCAGCAATCTTCCGATATGCTGCAATATTCATTGCCGTCGGAAAAGTATCGTTGGATGATTGCGACTTATTTACATCATCGTTCGGATGAATAAACCGGTCTCCTTCTCCTAATTTGTTTCCCAGCAATACATGAGAGCGATTTGCAATAACCTCATTACAATTCATATTTGTATGAGTCCCTGAACCTGTTTGCCATATAACCAGCGGAAACTGGTCATCAAGTTTTCCTGCCGTAATTTCATCACATACCTCTGAAATAATCTTCATTTTTTCGGTTGATAATAATCCGAATTTATTGTTTGTTATGGCAGCAGCCTTTTTCAAATAACCAAACGCATGAATAATTTCAATTGGCATAGATGCAGCCGGACCAATTGGGAAATTCATTATTGATCGTTGAGTTTGAGCTCCCCAATATTTATCCACAGGTACCCGGACCTCGCCCATTGTATCTTTTTCTACCCTGTAGTTCATAAATTGTTATTTTAATTTAGTAGCATAAAACAAAAATTCATCTACCGGTCTTTATGAATGTACCCTGGTCGAGTTCGTCGAACGCGATCCGCAATTCTTCCTGAGTGTTCATCACGATAGGTCCACCCCAGGCAATTGGCTCATTAATGGGCATTCCGGAGACCAGTATGAACCTTAATTTTTCTTTTGCCTTCACGGCGAGGTTCGTAGCATCTTTAAATAAGATCAATTGTTTCTTTTCCATAATGCTGCCTTCAAAATCGCCTTTTCCTTCAACCAGATAACAAAAGGTAGTATAATCTTTTTTTATATCATAAGTTATTGCCTTTCCTTTATCCAATAAAATATCTAAATATTCTACATCAACAATCAAGTCTTTAACCGGACCTTTTTTATCACCATATATGCCGGAAATAACTTTGATCTCAATGCCATCCATTTTTATTACAGGAATCTCCTGACTTGTAATCCCCCTGTATCTTGGGGCCATCATTTTATTCCCTGACGGTAAGTTGACCCATAATTGCATCCCCTGCATCATGCCTTTCTGTGCCTTTGGCATCTCCTGGTGAAGTATGCCACCACCCGCGGTCATCCATTGAATATCGCCTGAGCTTATTACTCCCTTATTTCCAATGGTGTCTTCATGTTCAACCTTTCCATCCAGCATGTAGGTAACCGTTTCTATACCTCTATGCGGATGCCAGGGAAATCCACGAACATAATCTTCCGGCTTGTCAGAGCCAAAATTATCCAGGAGCAGGAAAGGGTCTGTAAGTTTCGTATTATCATTAGCGAAAACTCTAAACAACTTAACACCTGCTCCGTCAATAGTTGAATGCCCTGTCAGAATTATTTTTTCCATATTTAGCCCCTTTTATTAAACTTTATACAGATATTTTACATTATTGCTTCTTACACTCTAGTTCTTTTATGTTTCAAAATGAGCTCCAGAACAAATAGGAGTGCCCGAAGCATTTAAATATCACGCAAAGCGATTAAACATTTGCAACGAACTTCTTAAGATGTTCATTGAATTCGACAGGATTCTCCATGTTGCTTAAATGACCGGCATGCTCTATAATGTTCAGGAAAGAATCTTTTATTTTTTCATGCATAAACTGCGCTGCTGCAGGAGGCGTGATTTTATCTTCTTTCCCCACCATAATAAGCACCGGTACCTTAATTTCCGACAGTTTGTTACATGTTTCCTTACGTACAGATAAAGCAAGTAAGGTATTGCAGAGTGATTGTTTAGAAGTTTTCACTATCATCTTCCAGACAGCATCAATTTCTTTTTTCCTGGTTGTGAAAGATTCAGGTGCGAAAAATTTTTTAATACTCTCATCGGCATATTTTTCTATTCCGCTTTTCCTGATACTTTCAATTGCCTTCATCCTTTTTTCTTTTACTTCGGATGTATCCGAAATGCAATTGGTATCACTTAATATAAGTGCATCAAAACGTTCCGGATAGTTTTCAATAGCATTTAATGCAATGTATCCGCCCATTGATAAACCACACAACATAGTTTTGTCAATCTTCAGGGCATCCAGCAGGGAGAGCAGGTCTTTCACAAAAAGCTCAATGGAGAAATCCCCATCCCCTGCATCAGAATTACCATGCCCGCGAATGTCATACGCAATTACGCGATAATTATCCTTTAGAGCTTTTATCTGCATTTTCCACATTGACTTATTAAAAGGAAAGCCATGAATAAAAATGATAACCGGAGTTCCATTCTTTCCTTCATCTGAATAACTCACAGTTATATCATTTATAGCGATTCTCATATTGCTTTATGTTATTTAATAGATATTTCAATTACTATTATTCTATCGTGTAATTCTGAGTGATCAATTATTCTTTAGATTATATTTCTTCTTTTATTATTGCGTGGCATTGCTAATGTGAGCTTTGAGAAAACCTTCTGTTATCTGACCATGAGCATACCCATTTGCTTTTTCGTCAGATAAAATGGGTAACACCAGCGCCTCCGGCAACAAATACACCTTATGCTTTATATGTAATATCACCAAATTACTTTACGGGACTATCTGTCTGATTAACCAGATAATTCTCTATCCCCATTTGCTCAATTTGTGCATGTTGTATTTCTGCCCAATCGACGTGACCTTCTTCCTCCTTAAGTATTTTGGTCAAAAGGTCAACAGAGCCCTGATCCTTAACCTCTCGTCCAAGTTCGATTGCTTCATTATAATCACGGACAACTTTAAGTTCATCATCATAGTCGTAACTGATCATTTCTGAAACAGTTTTACCAATCTTAATAGGATTAAGTTTTGATACCGTTGGTGCACCTTCAAAAAAAATAATACGCTCAATGAGCCACTCTGCATGATGCATTTCATCCATTGCCTGTTTTCTTATTGCCATGTGAAGTTTATTGTAACCCCAGTTTTCACATATTTCAGAATGAACCATATACTGGTTTACAACAGTGAGTTCGTCAGCCAGAAGCGAATTCAAGACTAATATTAACTTTTTACTGCCTTTCATAGTTTTTCTTTTTTAATTTATGTTTTTATGAAATTTAAGTCCTAAAGTTGAGCAACTTTAATCTGATAGATGTTACACTACTTTTGAAAAAAGTTACATGATTCACACATTTTCTGCGAAGCCATTATTTGGTCAATTGAAGCTCTTCGCAGCA
>PLML01000217.1 GCA_003141525.1 Bacteroidales bacterium | reverse complement strand
TTGTTTTAAATTTTAATCCTATATGCCTAAAAAGCTTTTTTTTCTGTTTCTTTTTGTCTCGGCAATCTCAATTTGTCAGAAAACACAAAGTCAATCTATTGATTCATCTTCTTTTAAAATTAATTCCCGTCAGAGTTTTTATTCTTATGAGAAGAATGGTGAATTTCTTCTTCTTATACCTCCAACCTTATCGAAAAATCATTTATCAATTACTCTTAAGATCGGAGAGGAAACTGTAGCTGCATGGAACGGAATACCAGGCAGGAATATCCTGAGGTTACCAGTCTTACTTAACCTGATACCCTCTGTTTATAAGGTGGAAGCCAGGATAAATATATCAGGTATTCCGGGAGTAATGTACATCGCGAAAACAGATCTGATTATTCTCTCATATAAATCAAACGAAGTAAAAACCGACAGATTCACGGGAGGACTGATAGTGAACAAATTACCATTTTTCCCCTTCGGTTTCTATTGTTATTCACCTGTTTATCCTACACTTCCAGAAGAAGAGGTTGTAAAAGGATTCAATATGATATCTCCATATCAGAAGATTACGCCAGAGACTCTTAATGAAAGAAAAGCTTACATGGATCGATGCGCAGAGCTTGGAATGAAGGTCAATTATAACCTTCTATCAGTATCAGGTGGTGGCGGTGTAGGGTCAAAGATAGAAGGTCTGAGCGATGAAGAGAAAAGGGAACGACTGATTTCTGAAATTAAAACCTTCAGAGATCATCCGGCTTTGCTTGGCTGGTATATCTCAGATGAGCCGAACGGTTCCGATATAGCTCCTGAACAGTTGGAAGAGATCTACAATATAGTTAAAGAGAACGATCCATGGCATCCTGTTTCAATAGTATTCATGGCGCCATTTCTGACTGCCAAAAGATATTCGGCTGCTCTGGATATTGTGATGGCAGACCCTTACCCTATACCTGATTTTCCTGTAACATTGCCAGGGGAGGTAGCGGGTCAGTTAAAGACTGAGTTTAAGGGAAAGAAACCTTTTTGGATCGTACCGCAGGCATTCGGTGGAGGTGAAATATGGAGTCGGGAACCTACTTTCCAGGAAATCAGATCAATGACATGGCAATCTATTATAAATGGGGCAACGGGAATTCAATACTTTGTAAGGCAGGGTCTAAATTATTTTCCTAAATCAGCAGCAACATGGAGTGAATGCGGGAGAATGGCAACAGAGGTCATGGAGTTGACACCATGGCTGCTTTCTGACGAAGAGCCATTGCCAGTGGAATCATACTCAAAGAATGTATTAGTTACTTCAAGGCTTTATAATGGCCAACTTATCATTATGGCGGTCAACAAGATAAATGAACCAGTCAGTAATTCGGTAAGGATAACCGGGGCTTATAACGGAAAAGCAAGAGTGTTGTTTGAAAACCGATTTGTTTCAGTTAAAAGTGGAATAATTACTGATCAGATTGCACCTTTTGGGTCACTGGTATATCTTATCAACATTAAGACTGAAAAGCATGTTGCTGAGACTTCAAATACAAACCTCATCAAGGATGCCGGGTTTGAAGATCTCTCTGCTCCCGGACTACCCTCAGCATGCTATGCACGGCCCGGTGGTGACAGAGGAGCAACTTATTTTCTTGATACAAGGGAATATTTTGAAGGCAATCATTCTTTAAGAATAATCACACCTGTTGAAAATAAAAGCCTGGCTATCAGGTTTTTTCCCTTCCAGGTAAAAGCCGGTGCATCCTATACAATTTCTATCTGGGCAAAATCAGATCCCGAACAAAGATTTTTCATTGCAACAAAACAGGAAAATGCCCGTCTATCAGAAAGAAAGGAGATACCGCAATATGTAGAAATATTATTTGGTGAATTCGGTCGGTCGAGATTTGTTCCTGATAACCGGTGGAGACAATATGTAACATTTGTTACAATTCCTGATGATACACTGGCCCGGTTCAAAACAAATCTCATTCTGAAAATGCCAGGACAGGGTGTTGCATGGTTTGACGAGGTAAAGGTTATGGAGGATAAATGAAGTCACTTCTCCTCAACCCCTCCCCCAGGAGGGAGGGGCTGTTTATCTGACAGAAAATTTGTTAATATCCTGTTAATGTCATATTTATTGTAAGCATCACAAATATTTTAGCATAATTTTATCACATTGTCTAACAACTATATTAACCTTCTTATGTTAAAAAACCTCATTAAAACAGCTTTCAGACATATAATTAAACACTTTGGTTATAGTATCCTGAATATTCTTGGACTTACGTTAGGTATCACCAGTGCCTTATTCCTTATAATTTATGTATCCGATGAAATGAGTTATGATCGTTATCATGAAAAAGCTGACCGGATCTATCGGGTTTCAACTACCATAAAAGAACCTGATGATCAATTCACCTGGATCGTTGCACAGATACCGTTTGGACCTCAGGTAGTTCAGGATTATCCTGAAGTTCAGTCATTTGTAAGATTTATTAATATGCCTCGTGCCCTTTATAAGTTTGAAGACAAAGAATTCAACGAAGAGAACTTCTTTTACGTTGATTCAACCCTGTTTGATATATTCACTTATAAAGTAATAAAAGGTGAAGTTAAATCCGCCCTGCTGGCACCGAAAAAAATCATCCTTACTGAAAAGATTGCTAACAAATATTTTGGAAAGACTGATCCCATTGGAAAAACTCTTACAACCGGTACAGATACTTATGAGGTTACGGGAGTAATTCAGAATGTTCCGTCCAACTCTCATTTCCGTTTTGATGCTGTTGCAGCCAGAAACAATCTGCCGAAAGACTTAGGCAACTGGGGAAATTTTGGGGTATTTACATATCTCCTTTTCCCTAAAAATTTCGATGTAAAAGCGTTTGAGATTAAAATGAAGGGTATGTATGATGCTTATATGAAGACAATATTCGGACCACTGAATATTTCCATTACATACCACCTTGAGCCTCTGACCAGGATCCATCTTTATTCGACAAATTCCCAGGAACCGGAGCCAACAGGCAGTTTCACATATGTATATATCTTTGCAATTGCTGCAATTTTCCTTATTCTCATCGCTTCAATGAACTACATGAACCTGGCTACTGCTCGTTCGACCCGACGTGCCCGTGAAGTGGGTCTTAGAAAAGTTGTTGGTTCCCGAAGAGTACCACTTATACTTCAGTTTTTATCTGAATCGCTGGTCTTTACTCTCATTTCCCTTTTAATAAGTATTGTTTTAATTATAGTACTATTACCAAAATTTAATCTTCTTGCCGGAAAATCATTTGATCTCCGTGTTGTTTATAGTCCGGTGGTAATACTTAGCTTATTTGCAGTAATAATTATTGTTGGCATTTTCGGCGGAAGTTACCCTGCCTTTTTTCTTTCACGGTTCAGTCCGGTTACAGTGCTTAAGGGTGAAATTACACAGGGATCGGCCGGTAGTCTGTTTCGTAAAATCCTGGTAGTGATACAGTTTTCAGTTTCAGTAATTATGATTATCTGTACTCTGATCGTATTCAGGCAGTTAAATTACCTGAAGACGATGGATCAGGGATTTGATCAGAAGAATGTTATCAGCCTGCAGCTCAACGGACCAATGATCAGGAAGTATCCTGTTCTGAAACAGGTTCTTCATGAAAACCAGAATATAAAATATGTAACATCGACAAATACTGCAGTAGGGGAAGGTTCCGGCAAAGTAATCTTTAGCGTGGAAACAGATCAGGGAATGTCTAATCGGGGTGTAAATTTCGCAGTAGTCGATTATGATTTTATCGAGACTTTGGGAATAAAAATTCTTAAAGGACGTAATTTTCAGCAGGATATGCCTTCAGATACACTAACAGGAGTGGTGGTTAATGAAACATTTGTTAAAAGGATGAGTTGGGCAGAACCTATCGGAAAGAAAGTTGTATTAGGCAATTTCGTTGTTGGAAGAGTGATAGGTGTAATGCAGGACTATCATCAGACCGGAATGTATAATGGTATTGAATCTCTCCTTCTTATTTACCGACCTTTAAACAATGTTGTTTACATTAAACTGAGCGGCAACGAAACATCTCGAGCACTGAGCTTTATCGAAACTAAGTGGAAGGAAATATTCCCCGATCAACCGTTTGTTTATACCTATCTTTCAGAAAGGTTTAACAGGCAATTTGAAGCTGATGAAAAACGCGGATTGATATTTACTATGTTTACAATACTGACAATTCTTATTGCCTGCCTCGGATTATTTGGATTGGCCTCATATATGGCAGAACAACGCACAAAAGAAATTGGTATTAGGAAAGTGTTCGGAGCAAACGAGAAAACTATACTCGGATTGATTTCAAAAGATTTCCTGATACTTGTTGTAATCGGAATTGTAATTGCAGTCCCGGTTGCCTATTATTTTATGAGCAGATGGCTTGAGAATTATGTCTACAGGACAAAGATCGGGGTACTATTATTATTGATAGCAGCGTTGCTTACAATCCTTATTACATTCATTACTATCAGCTATAAAGCTTATCAGGCAGCAATCATGAATCCGGCAAGTGCTTTGAAGACGGAATAGAAAGGTTTTTCATACTTTTACTAAAGAATATTATCCGCCAATTGATCAAACTTTATAAAAATGAAGAAATTCTATTCACTTATCTTCCTCATATCATTATTTCTTATCACAGGTTGCAGTAAGAAGAATTTAAATACAAATTACAAAAGCAATCCGGAGCCATTGCTGAAAAACGCATACATAAAACTACCGCTCGGAATCGTAAAACCTGCCGGATGGCTAAAGTCGCAATTAGAAGCTCAGGCAGCAGGACTTACCGGAAATATTGACGATTTCTGGCCCGACCTGGTTAACTCATCATGGCGCGGCGGTAATGGGGAGGCTTGGGAAAGAGGACCATATTTCCTTGACGGTCTGGTTCCCCTGGCATATCTTCTGAACGATTCCCGTCTGATCAATAAAGTAAAGACCTGGATTGAACCTATCCTTGCAAGCAGCAGTGATACAGGCTGGTACGGACCGGTAAAAAACAAAGACCGATGGCCCCTTGCTGTAGCAAATAAAGTGCTGATGCAGTATTATGAAGCTACGGGTGACAAAAGGGCAACTGATGTTCTGACCAGGTACTTCAGGTATTTGCATAATACACCTTCCGACTGGCCTGATAAAGAATGGCGTGGAGTAAGGGCTATGGAGAATGCGGTCACGGGTTATTGGTTGTACCGGCAGACAGGGGAGAAGTGGATACTTGAGACAATAGAATCGATTCATAAAAACAGTTCAGACTGGACAACCTATTATGAAAAGTTCCCATGGGATTCAGCCGCAGTTGCAGATAAAAAAATACCTCTTAACTGGGGACCGGATGGGTTGACCGCACATGTTGTAAATAATGCAATGGCAATAAAGTATCCCGGTTTATGGTATCAGCAATCAAAGGATAAACGATTTAAAAAAGCGGTTTTTTCAGGGGTTGAAAAATATGATCGTAACCATGGAGAGCCGGGAGGAAGATTCTCGGGAGATGAACATCTGTCCGGAAAAAGTCCCAGCCATGGAACTGAGCTATGTTCAGTTGTTGAGTATATGTTTTCCCTGGAAGAACTTTACGAGATCTTTGGGAACAACACATTAGCCGATAGACTTGAACTATTGGCCTATAATTCTCTTCCGGGAACAACAACTCCCGATTTTTGGGCTCATCAGTACGATCAGCAGGCAAATCAGGTTTTAGTTTCTGCAGCTAAAAGAGACTGGAGTACAAACGGAGATTATTCCAATATTTACGGACTTATGCCAAACTTTGGATGCTGCCTGGCAAATATGCACCAAGGATGGCCCAAGTTTATCGAGAGCATGTGGATGGGCACAAACGACAACGGTTTGGCACTGGTAGCTTACGGACCATCAATTGTCAAAGCCAGGGTCGGAAACAATAAAGAGGTTACAATTTCCGAAGAGACTGACTATCCATTTAACGGATCAGTTAAACTTACGATCAATACACAAAAAGCCGTGAGGTTTCCGATTGACCTTAGGATCCCAGGGTGGGCCGATTCGGTAACGATAAAATTCAAAAACACAACTCTCAAGGTAAAAAACATTGCAACATATAAAATTAAAGAGAGATGGAAGAACGGTGATCAGATATTCGTAGAATTGCCAATGCAGTTACGGATTGAGAATAAGTACAATAATTCAATAGCCCTGTTGAGAGGTCCCCTCTATTTTTCATTGCGGATCGATAAGGAATATAAAAGTGTTAAAATCAATTACGACAATTTTAGTTACAAAGGTAGCGTTGACTGGGAAATTTACCCGAAGAGCGCATGGAACTATGGATTGCTCATGAACAAGTCAAATATCACGAGGGGAATAAAAGTGACAGAAAATCCTGTCAGTAAATATCCTTTTTCCGATAAGGGTGACATGATCTGGTCATCTGATTCAGGAAAGTACATAACCTGTGATCGGGATGCACCGGTCATTATCAAAGCAAGAGGTATGAAAATTCCGGAATGGACCATGAAGAATAACTCAGCTGATGTTCCTCCGCTCAGTCCGGTAAAACCCGAAGGGGATGTAGAATCAATAACACTTGTTCCCTATGGCTGCGCAAGGTTGCGGATCACTGAATTTCCTGTTATGGATATTGTTCTTATGGAGGATATTATGAGACCAGGAAAATAAATTGTCTGAGTCGGCCCCCCATTAGGGGGATGGGGGGCAAATTTCCCCCGTTTTTTCTTTTAACCACTCTTTTTCTTCTCCCGAGAAATAGGGGCTTAGCTTATCATAAACTTCAGCATGGTAAGAATTGAGCCAGTTTATCTCTTTCTGGTCGAGCAAAGAGATTTCAATCAGAGATTTATCTATATAGCAAAGTGAGACAGTTTCAAATTTCAGAAACTTTCCGAATTCAGTCTCCTCATCTTCAAAGCAGAGTATCAGGTTTTCAATTCTGATCCCGTATTCACCTTCCCTGTATATTGCAGGTTCATCAGATATCAGCATACCGGCTTTTATATCGGTTTTTGAGCCCGCTCCTGCTCCCGGACCAATATTCTGCGGACCTTCATGGACATTGAGGCAAAAGCCAACACCATGGCCTGTTCCATGACCATAATTCAAGCCATTCTCCCACAATGCTTTACGCGCCAACAGGTCAAGCTGGCAGCCCTTAGTTCCCACCGGAAATTTTGCCATCGCAAGGTTTATATTCCCCTTCAGTACTAAAGAAAAGTCGCGTTTTTGCTGGTAAGTCGGCCTTCCGATAATAACAGTTCTGGTTATATCTGTTGTCCCGTCAAGGTACTGGCCGCCTGAGTCGATAAGGAGAATTCCGTCAGCGCCTATGAGAATATCTGATTCCAGGGTTGCTGAATAATGCGGTAATGCTCCATGCTCTTTAAATGCAACTATTGTTGAAAAACTGGGTCCGAGATAGTTTTCCCGTTCCGACCTTAAGCTGTCTATCTTTTCACCAACGGAGATTTCTGATAAAGTTTCTGAGAGGATATTCTGTTCCAGCCAGAAGAAAAATCTTGTTAAAGCTACACCATCTCTAACCATTACTTTTCCAATATTATCTATCTCAACTCTGTTTTTAACTGCTTTTAAACGAGTTGGAATTGTCAGATCTTCAATTATTTTCATTCGATCCGGGATTGAATTAAAAAGACTTGAAGATGTGGTTACCGGATTTAAAAGAATAGTGGAATCGGGTGGTAAAGCTGATAATATTCCGGCTGTTTCTTCATAAGGCAGTAGCACTATTCCCAGTCTGTCAAATTCTGAAGCAAGTTTTAACGGGATTTTACTCTTGTCTGTAAATAAGAGGATCTGCTCTTCGCCAAGGATTGCAAAGGATATCATCAAAGGACTGAATTTAATATCGTTTCCTCTTATGTTTAACAACCACATGATATCATCAAGTGACGTAAGAAGTTGATAATAAACTCCTTCTTTTCTCATTTGTTCCCTGGCTTCAGCTATCTTAACCGACCGTTCCATTCCGCCGAAACTGGTAGAATGATCAAATGCAATTGACTGTGGCATCGTGGGCCTGTCTGGCCATATTTTGGAAATCAGTTCGCAATTAAAATCGAATGAAATTTTTTTATCCTTCAATGACTTTTCAATTTTCCTCGTCTGTTCGATTGAAAAGATCCTTCCATCAAGGGCAATTTTGGTTCCTGAATTAATATTCTCGCTTATCCAATCAATGAAGTCCATCTTTTCAGTAAGAAGAGGTTCCATAAGAACAAAACCTGAAGCAGATAGCTGGCTCTCGGCTTGTAAAAAATACCTGGAGTCTGTCCATAAGCCGGCAAATGAATCAGTTATTACAACTGTTGCAGAAGACCCTGAAAAACCAGTTAACCAGGCAATTATGCGCCAGTGATCAGGAACATATTCTCCAAGATGGGGATCTGTTGAAGGCACAATATATGCAGTGATGTTATTTTCTTTCATTAATGCTCTGAGAAGAGCCAGATTTTCAATGAAAGATTTCATAAACTTTTAACCTCATTTACAAGGGTCTGAAGCGTGCTTTTTGCATCGCCAAATAACATTCTTGTTTTGTCATTATAAAAGAGCATGTTTTCGATAGCAGCATAACCTTTGCCCATACCTCGTTTCATGACAATGATGTTTTTAGCATCGCGGGCCTTGATGATCGGCATCCCGTAAATAGGGCTTGAAGGATCATCCTCTGCTGCAGGATTTATAACATCATTTGCACCTATTACGACCAGAACATCAGTATTCGGGAGATCAGGATTGATCTCATCACTCTCAATAAGCTGTTCATAAGGCACATCCGCTTCAGCAAGCAATACATTCATATGACCTGGCATACGTCCGGCGACTGGGTGAATAGCATATTTAACTTCTACTCCTTTCTCTTCCAGAAGCTTATCTAATTCATGACAGATATGCTGCGCCTGGGCAACAGCGAGCCCATAGCCGGGGACAATAACCACTTTCTTCGAATAGCTGAGAAGAACAGCAGCATCCGAAATTGATATCTCTTTAACAGAACCGGTAACTGCCATATTCGTCTGGCCTCCTCCTCCAAATACTCCGACAATAACATTAAGCAGAGATCTGTTCATAGCCCGGCACATTAGAATAGTCAGAATTGTCCCTGCTGATCCGACAAGTATTCCTCCGGTGAGCATTGCCTGGTTATTATAAAGAAACCCTCCCATAGCAGCCGCTACTCCTGTAAAAGAGTTCAACAGTGAGATAACAACAGGCATATCAGCTCCACCGATCGGCATAACGAACATGACGCCATATATAACTGCAATTATGAACATTATATATATTAGCGGAGTAAGTTCACTGCTGGCCTGAACGTGGCGTGTCATGATATAAACTATTAAGCTGATCAGAACAGCAAGAATTGTAAGATTAACGTACTTCAGTGCTTTGATACGCAAATCCCCTATCCTTCCATCAAGTTTTCCAAATGCGATCATACTTCCGGCCCATGAAACAGTTCCGATCATAAGTCCAAGAAGAATTGCTAGTACATGCCCGTTAGCCATACCGCTTTTTGCTATCAGATCGGGACTTACATGAGGAAATTCCATCATTGATATAAGAGCAGCTGCTGCACCGCCCATCCCGTTAAAGAATGACACAAGCTGGGGCATAGCAGTCATTTTGACCCGTTTTGCAATGACCCACCCTATGATGCTGCCAATTCCTATTGCAACAAGAATCAGCCCGACATTTCCTATAGGTTTGCCATCTTTATGATGAAACAGTATTGTTGCAATTATAGCCATTCCCATTCCAATTGCTGCAAGGGTATTACCCCGGCGTGCCGTTAGCGGGTGGCTTAACATTTTTAATCCAAAAATGAAAAGTACTGATGCAATAATATAAGTTATCTCCAATATTGAGATACCTGTTTGTAGTTGAGATAGTTGGTCCATAGAATTTAATTTTTACCCGGGTTACTGCTTCTTCCTTTTAAACATCTCCAGCATCCTGTCAGTAACAACAAAACCGCCGACGACGTTGAGTGTACCGAGAACTACAGCCAGAAATCCCAGTATCATCGCGCCGGTAGTTTCAGCATGCCCCATCACAATTATAGCGCCTATGATTACCACGCCATGAATTGCATTGGCGCCTGACATAAGCGGTGTATGCAGAATCGCGGGGACATGGCTTATTACTTCAATACCGAGGAATATTGACAGGATCACAATGAAAACTGCCTCCCTGTGAAGTAAGAAAAATCCAAGAATATTTCCCATGATTTGTGTTATTTTAAATTTAGCAGCTGCTTAACTCTCTGACTGATATACTCTTTGCCATGAACGGCAGTCGTTCCATTTATGATGTCATCCTGTAAATTAAGAATGAGTTTAGCATCCTTATCAACCATTATCTTTAAAAGGTTAATTATATTACACCCGAACATTTTACTTGCATCAGAAGGCATATCAGATGGATAATCGGATTTTCCGATAATATGAA
>PLML01000165.1 GCA_003141525.1 Bacteroidales bacterium | reverse complement strand
CATCAGCTGAAACCTTTACTGAATCAACGGGTTTAAGTTCATTCGATTTGAGTTCATCGAGATAAATATAGGCCCCGCTGAGAGGATTCAAAATTGTACCTGAAATTCTGACAATATTATTTTTACAACCGGCAGAAAGCAATACAATAACCATGTAGAAAAAAAGCTTCTTATTCATCAAGTAAAATGTTAATTGATAATTATTTTNNCAATACTTTTAAGAAATTTTATTAATTTCCCCTCGATATAATCTCGGTTTGCAGGGTTCATTTTTTATTGGTATCTTAGATAGATTTTTATATATTATTCAAACTGTAATTATATGAGTTACATTAAGTTCGATAAGGCTCAGGTTGTAAACCTTGAATATTCACTGGGAAGGGAAATGATCAGAACAAACAGAGCAGGATCTTATTCTTCAACTACCCTTGTTGGCTGTAATACTAGGAAATACCATGGATTGCTCATCTGTCCTGTGGATGAGTTAGGAGGGGAAAGATTTGTACTTTTTTCTTCACTCGATGTTACAGTTGTAAATAAAGACAAGAGTTTTAATACTGGAATAAGAAAATATAAGGGAGATTATTTTAGTCCTAAAGGTCATAAATATGTTGAGGACTACGACATTGATAACATTCCTTCAAGAATTTACAGGGTTGGAGGTGTAATCCTTAAACAGGAAAGACTGCTGGTTCATTATGAAGAACAACTTCTTATGAGGTTTTCTATCCTTGAGGCATCGGAAACGATGAAACTGCAATTCCGCCCGTTTCTTGTTTTTCGGAATATTCACCAGTTGACGCATGCCAACATGGCTGCAAATACAAAGGTTGACTTCATAGAAAACGGTATCAAATCAAAAATGTATGAAGGATTTCCTTTTTTGAATATTCAGTTTTCTACAAATATTGAATTTATTCATAATCCTGACTGGTATTTAGGCGTAGAATACCCTGAAGAACAAAAACGGGGTTATGATTATTCAGAGGATTTGTTCACTCCGGGTTTTTTTGAGCTTAAAGCAAAAAAAGGTGACATTATTGTTTTATCTGCTTCAACAAAAGAGGAAAAAACCTCTGGACTTAAACAGAAGTTTACAAAGAATGCATCAGGAAAAATCCCACGCGATAGCTTTATTAATTGTTTAAGAAATGCTGCCCAGCAATTTGTCGAAAAAAGGGGAGGGAAAACTCTTATTATAGCAGGTTATCCCTGGTTTGGTGCGTGGGGAAGGGATACTTTTATTTCGCTTCCCGGGCTGGCTTTAGCACGGCACAGACTAATACTCTACAGAGAAGTCCTGGATACACAGATCAACAAAATGAAGGATGGATTGTTTCCAAATATGGGTAATACAAAAAACCCGGCATTTAATTCTGTTGATGCACCTCTTTGGTTTTTCTGGGCTGTTCAACAATATATTGGACATGGCGGCACTGATGCATGGGAAAGATACGGCGAAGCTGCAAAATCAATACTGAATGCCTTTAAAAATGGTACCGCGTTTAATATTCATATGAGAGGGAATGGTCTTATTTATGCCGATGCTCCGGGGAAAGCTCTTACCTGGATGGATGCAGTAGTAAATGGTACTCCTGTAACTCCACGGAAAGGTTATGCCGTAGAGATAAATGCTCTCTGGTATAATGCCATTTGCTTTTCACTTGAGATGGCAAAAACAGTAAACGATAAAAAGTTCATTAAAGAATTTGAAAAGTTGCCCGACCTGATCAAGAAATCATATCTTGAGATTTTCTGGGATGATAAGCTTGGCTATCTGGCCGATTATGTTAATGATGCCGAGGGTAAAAATATTTTTATCAGACCTAACATGGTGATAGCCGTTTCGCTACCCTATTCAATGCTTAACAAGGACCAGATGAAAAAGATACTTGATGTTGCAGATAGAGACCTTGTTACTGTAAGAGGATTAAGAACTCTTTCACCTAGAAATCAATTATACCAGGGTGTATGTGAAGGGAATCAGGAAGAAAGGGACAATGCATATCATCAGGGTACGGTTTGGCCGTGGCTTTATGGACCCTTCTGTGAAGGATGGTTGAAAGTATATGGGCAACAGGGCGTACAGAAAGTAAAAAAATTGATTTATGGTCTTGAAGCTGTAATGAGCGAACATGGGATAAGTACAATATCAGAGATTTATGATGGTGACCCTCCTCATTCACCAAGGGGAGCTATTTCACAGGCCTGGAGCGTTGGAGAAGTTCTGAGGATAATCGACTTACTTGAAACAAAATTTGCAAATCAATAACAGAGGTAGGATATGCGCGTGTTAATGTTCGGATGGGAATTTCCGCCTCATATTTCAGGTGGATTAGGTACTGCCAGCTTTGGATTGACAAAAGGCATGGCAACACTCGATGATCTGGAAGTGATCTTTGTTGTTCCCAAAGCATGGGGCGATGAGGATCAGAATATGGTCCGGCTGGTTGGTGCAAACCAGGTACAGGTCGCATACAAGGAAGTATTTTATAAAGGGTTCAGACATCCTATTGAAAAAATTGAAATATCGTCAAAAATTGTACCTTATACCGACCCTGAGGATTTTTGGAAAAGAGTCAAGTCGGAAGTCTCCAGTTATAATCTTTTTGTCCAGACAAACAATAAAGGCAAAGTAGATTTTTCTGGAAGATACGACACCAACCTGATGGATGAAATTTACAAATATTCCATAGTAGCCTCGGTGATTGCTGATGAGAATGAGTTCGATGTCATCCATGCTCATGACTGGCTGGCTTATCCTGCAGGGATAGCTGCCATGGAAGTTTCGGGGAAGCCCCTTGTCATTCATGTACATGCTACCGACTTCGACCGCAGTGGAGGAAGTGTAAATCCCGATGTCTACCGCATTGAGAAAAATGGTATGGATGCCGCATCTAAAATAATTACCGTAAGCAATCTGACCAGAGACATTGTTATAAACAAATACAATATCAATCCTGACAAGGTTGAGACTGTATATAATGCAGTTGAACCTGTGAAGATTACCGAAAACTGTATCATTAAAAAAGGTTTTAATGAAAAAGTGGTAACATTTCTTGGCCGGATAACCATGCAGAAAGGTCCTGAATATTTTATAGAAGCAGCTTACAAGGTTTTAAAGGTGATGGACAATGTAAGATTTGTCATGGCNNATGCTTGATATGAGCGATGTTTACATTATGCCGTCGGTTTCTGAACCATTTGGGATCTCGCCTCTCGAGGCAATGCAATCAAATGTGCCTGTAATTATAAGTAAACAGTCGGGAGTGGCTGAAATACTTACACATGCGGTTAAAACTGATTTCTGGGATATAGATGCTATGGCTGACGCAATTTATGGTATCCTTAACTATCCGGCACTTTCCAACATGTTTATTAAAAACGGCAAGGAAGAAGTTATCCGGCTTAAATGGGATAACTCTGCAAGACATGTACGTGATATTTATTACAGAGTGATTGCAAATAAAACATATTAAAATGTATTAAGATATGAGTGTATCAGGCAAAAAAGCGATTTGCTTCTATTTTCAGGTCCATCAGCCTTTCAGGCTCAAGAGATACAGGTTTTTTGATCTGGGGCATGATCATTACTATTATGATGATTTCTCAAATGAATCTATCATGAGAAAAGTGGCAGAGAAATGCTATCTTCCTGCTAATAACATTATTCTGGATCTGATTCAGAAACACAAAGGGAAATTTAAAGTTACCTTTTCCCTCTCAGGTCTGGCAATCAGTCAGTTCCGGCTTTATGCCCCTGAAGTTCTTGATTCTTTCAGAAAGCTTGCTGAAACAGGCATGGTTGAATTTCTTGCTGAGACCAATGCTCATTCACTCGTTTCCCTCAAGAGCAGAAGTGAATTTGAACGGCAGGTAACTAACCATAAAAAAATGTTAAAGGAGTTTCTTGGAGTTGAAGCAACTTCATTTCGTAATACTGAATTAATTTATTCTGATACAATCGGAATGTGGGTGGCTGAAATGGGGTTCAAATCGATACTGACTGAGGGTGCAAAACATGTCCTGGGTTGGAAAAGCCCCAACTTTCTTTATTGTAACTCACTTAATCCCCGTCTTAAAGTCCTGCTGAGAAACTTTGTGCTGAGCGATGATATTGCTTTCAGGTTCTCAAACAGGGACTGGAATTCCTGGCCATTAACTGCCGAAAAGTATGCTTCATGGATAAACAAACTTGCTCCTAAAAGCGAACTGATAAATATCTTTCTTGATTATGAAACATTCGGGGAACACAACTGGAAAGAGACAGGGATATTTGATTTTCTGAGTCATATGCCTGGTGCAGTTCTAAAGAAAACGCCTTTCCGGTTTATGACGCCGACTGAGATTGCCGATATATTACAACCAGTATCTGCTATCAGCGTACCTTCACCCATCTCCTGGGCTGATGAAGAGCGCGACATAACAGCATGGCTCGGAAATGAGTTGCAGGTTGCTGCCCTTGATAAATTATACAGTCTTGCAGGGAAAGTAAATAAATGCGAAGATGCACTGATAAAAAAAGACTGGGAGTATCTCCAGTCGAGTGACCACTTTTATTATATGGCGACAAAGTTTTTCTCTGATGGAGCAGTTCATGCCTATTTCAACCCTTATGAAACACCATACGACGCTTTCATGAATTACATGAATGTGCTCAGTGATTTTGAAATCAGACTGCAAAAATTATTTCCTGATACCGCTGAACAGGATCAGATATTTAAACTAGGGACCCAGGTTATAGAGAAAGACATGCTCATTGAAAAACAGGCAAATGAAATTCAAAAACTGAGTAAGAAAATTGCTAAAACAAGGCCTGACATGAGGCCAGCTATAAAGAAATCAATAGTAAAGCTCACTGCAAAGACAACCGCTGAGAAAGGACTCGAAAAGGATAACAAATCGCTTGATAAAAAACAAACCATAGCTTCATCTAAAGAAATTGTTACTAAAATTACAGCTGGAAAATCAAAAAGTAAAAGACTAAACAAATAATTTCTGAAGATGAAGGTTGAATTTATATTTGAAACCAGCTGGGAAGTATGCAACAAAGTTGGGGGAATACATACTGTAATCTCGACAAAGGCGCTTAAAATAGTAAATGAACTTGGCGACAAGTATATACTTATTGGACCAGATGTATGGAGAGAAGAAGTAACAAATCCTGAGTTTATTCCTGATGAATCGCTATTTGTTGAATGGAAAGCCAGAGCCTCTTCTGAAGGATTAAGGGTTAAGACCGGGCGATGGAATATTTCAGGTAAGCCGATTGTAATCCTGCTTGACTTTACACCATATTTCGGACAACAGAATGAGATCTTTGCCGGATTCTGGGAAACATACAAGCTGGATAGTATTTCCGGCCAGTGGGATTATGTCGAGCCGGCTCTTTTCGGATACGCTGCAGGAAAACTGATTGAAAGTTTTTCAACATTCTACCGCGAACATCATAATATTATAGCCCAGTTCCACGAATGGATGACAGGGACAGGGATTTTATATCTGAAAAAAAATGCACCATGGATTGCCACTTCATTCACAACCCATGCCACCGTATTAGGCAGATGCATTGCCGGGAATAATCGTCCTCTTTATGGTAAAATGGAAGAATATAACCCAATACAGATTGCCAGGGAGTTCAATGTGGTGGCAAAGCAATCGCTCGAAAAAATTTCTGCCGCCGAGGCAGATGTTTTCACAACTGTAAGCGACATAACATCAAGAGAATGTAAACAATTTCTAGGTAAGGAAGTAGATTTTGTAACACCCAACGGATTCGAGGATTCTTTCGTTCCTGCAAATGATATTTTTGAAGAAAGAAGGCAGATAGCAAGAGAAAAACTTCTCAGTGTAGCAGAAGCGGTACTTGGTTATTCGGTTCCAAAAGATTGTGTTTTAGTTGTAAACAGCGGAAGATATGAATTCAGGAATAAGGGGGTTGATATATTGATTGACTCTCTACGTGAATTGCAAAAAAAAGGTAATATTGAAAAGGAGTGTATAGCTTTTTTCCTGATCCCTGCGTATCATAAGGGGCCTCGTCGGGATATAATAAACATCCTTTATAATAACGGACCTATAAATGGAGGTGACAGATACCTCACACATAGCCTGCATTATCCCTCTGCAGATCCTCTTCTGCAAAGAGTAGTTGCAAACAATCTTGATAACAGTCAAAAATTAAAGGTCAAAGTCATTTTTGTTCCCTGCTATCTCAATGGGAACGATGGCATCTTTAATATGCCGTATTTCGATTTACTCATCGGATTTGACCTTTCTGTTTTCCCTTCATACTACGAACCATGGGGATATACTCCGCTTGAAAGCCAAATGTTTTCTATTCCAACCGTAACAACATCACTTTCAGGGTTTGGGCTTTGGGTCAGAACCTATTTTAAAAATCCAGGTTATGGTATATCAGTAATTGAAAGGACAGATAATAATGAGGCTGAAGTCATTACGGAGATCTGGAACTTTATGTCAAAGTTTATCGGGTTAGATGATAAAGAGATTAAAGCAGCAAGAGAAAAAGCTCATGCGATTTCAAGAATTGCCCTTTGGGATAACCTGGTTAATTATTATGTTGAGGCCTATGAGTATGCACTTATCCAGAGCAGCGACAGAAGAGAAGAACCCAGAGAATTTATAAGGTTCGTTGAAGCTCCGGGAGTACATATCCGCAAACCACATCAAGTCCCTGTTTGGAAAGATATTTACGTTCAGAGCGATGTTCCCGAAAAACTGGCTTCACTTAAAGACCTTGCAAATAATCTCTGGTGGTCATGGAATACTGAAGCAGAATTACTATTCAAAAGGATGGATCCATCTCTCTGGGAAGAGGTCCAGCATAATCCTAAATTGCTTCTTGAGAAAATTGATTATAAAAGACTTCTTGTACTTGAAGATGATGACGATTTTGTGAATGAGCTAAAACATGTTTATGAAATATTTAAAGCCCATACAGGTCGTCCTGATAACCTCGATTTACCTTCAATTGCTTACTTCAGTATGGAGTTTGGCATACACCCTTGCCTCAAAATTTACTCAGGTGGACTAGGTATCCTGGCCGGGGACTATCTGAAGGAAGCCAGCGATTCTAATCTGAATATTATCGGCGTGGGTCTGCTTTACAGGTATGGCTATTTCAAACAAAAACTAGGGCCAAAAGGAGAACAGCTTTCAATATATGAAGCTGAAGAGTTTTCACGTCTTCCTATTAACCCGGTTAAAGATTCAAAAGGCAACCATTTGTATGTAAGCCTGGTATGGCCTGGAAGAACCGTAAAAATACGTGTATGGGAAGCGATGGTGGGGAAAGTAAAGCTTATTCTTCTGGATACTGATTTTGATGATAATCTGACGGAGGACAGAACAGTTACTCATTACCTGTATGGAGGAGATAATGAGAATAGGGTAAGACAGGAACTCATACTTGGTATTGGTGGGATAAGAGCTCTTGTAGCTATGGAATTGAAACCTGATATCTATCACAGCAATGAAGGGCATTCTGCATTTATCAGCCTTGAAAGACTAAGGAGTCTGATAAATGATCAACATCTTACATTTTATCAGGCACTTGAAGTAGTAAGGTCCTCGACCCTGTTTACTACACATACCCCTGTCCCTGCAGGACATGATGCATTTGAAGAGGACCTTCTTCGTAAGTATATTTCACATTACCATAGCCGTTTAACGATTTCATGGGACGAACTTATGGCTCTGGGGCAATGTAAAGGGGACACTGATAAAAAATTCAATATGAGTTTTCTTGCTGCGCGAATGTCGCAGGAGGTAAATGGTGTAAGTAAACTGCATGGAGAGGTTAGCCAGAAAATGTTTAACAAGCTTTGGCCGGGATACCTCAAGGAGGAACTTTTCATTGGTTATGTGACTAACGGGGTTCACCATCCTACATGGACTGCTCCTGAATGGAGAGAGGTTTACAGGGAATTGACAGGTAATATAAATTTTGACCAGACCGACAGGAAACTCTGGGAAAAACTGTATAGCCTGGAAGATAAAAAGATTTATCAGGTAAAAACAGACCTTAAAAAGAACCTGTTTACAAATATCAGGAAAAGGCTCCAGTCAGATATGATTGAAAAGCATGTGAGCCCTCATACCCTGTTGAGTATTAGCAATCATCTCGATGAAAAAGCGCTGACAATAGGATTTGCTAGGCGTTTTGCCACATATAAGAGAGCATCCCTTCTCTTTCGGGATCTTGACAGGCTTGCACGTATAGTTAATAATCCGGGAAAACCTGTCCAGTTTATTTATGCAGGAAAAGCACATCCAAACGATGGTGGCGGAAAGGATTTGATAAAAAGGGTTTTTGAAATATCACAGATGCCAGAATTTGCAGGAAAAGTAATATTCCTCGAGAATTATGATATTGAGTTGGCAAAGTACCTTACCAGGGGTGTGGACATATGGCTTAATACGCCTACCAGGCTTCTTGAAGCCTCCGGAACCAGCGGTGAAAAAGCGGTTATGAATGGTACCATTCACTTCAGCGTTCTGGATGGATGGTGGGTTGAAGGATACCGGGCATATGCAGGCTGGGCTTTACCGAAAAAAAGAACATATGAAAATCAGGACCTCCAGGATGATATTGATGCTGAGACTATTTATAATATGCTTGAATATGAAATAGTTCCGGCCTATTATTTCCTTAACGAACAGGGTATACATGCTGAGTGGGTAAACCTGATTAAAAACACCATGGTAAAGATTGCTCCTGAATTTACTATGAAGAGGATGATTGACGACTATTATGAAAAATATTATTATAAACTCTTTAAACGGAATAGATATCTCATCAATAATAACTTTGAGAAAGCAAAAGAACTTGACGCATGGAAGAAAAACATAAAAGATGAGTGGGATAATATCGAAGTCATAAATTATAGTTTTGAACGTGCAGGGGACAATGTTTACCGTTCAGGTCATGACTACAGAGCAGAAATTGCGCTTGATCTAAAGAAAATTCCAAAAGAAAATGTTGGCGTGGAATTTATTGTTACTCATATGAGCAAAAGAGGTGAACATGAATTCGTTGCAAGTGAAGAGTTTAAACTGATCAGCAGTAAGAACGGCAAATGTCTTTACAGGGCTAGTCTTGTTCCTGAAAAAGCGGGGTCTTTTTTCTATGGAATACGTATATACCCGAAACACAAAGATCTTCCGCACAAACAGGATTTTTACCTGTTGCGATGGATTGATTAAATATCAGTTGCCCTGCGTACGGGTTCTTTTTTAAATACCAGGGCTGTTCTTGATGGCAGATACAGGTAAAGATATAAAGGAGCATTTATAATGTTCCTTTCTGCTTTTCTTATTGAGAGGTAGATTGTTTTCCTGTCTATCCTGTCAAATCCTCCAAAAGATGGGTCATCGGTATCAAGTACGACCCTGAATTTTCCGATAACAGGTATTCCATAATCAGTAAAGGATGTAGTTGGATGAAAGTTAAAAACAAATAGCAATTCCCCTCTCATATAAGCGATAACCTTATCGGCATTATTCTCATAAATTCTGTTAACAGTGAGATCATCGAGTATTTTGAAGTCAGTATGAAGCTTCAACATTTTCCTGTCGAATTTAAGCAGATTGTAGTATTTAAGATCTTTGTTTTCTGCAAGTTGCCATTGACGTCTGGCATACTTAAAGCTCCAGTTATTTCCTTCCCGTGGAAAGTCTATCCATTCAGGATGACCAAATTCATTCCCCATAAAGTTCAGGTATCCTCCTCCGGAAGTACTGAAGGTAATCAATCTGATCATTTTATGTAATGCAATACCACGGTCCAATGTGATGCTGTGATAGGATTTATTCATGCCGGAATACATTTCAGCATCTATCATCCTGAAAATAAGTGTTTTATCGCCAACGAGGGCCTGATCATGCGATTCGCAGTATGACACTATTTTTTCTTCAGGACGATGCTGAGTCAGTTCATAGAATAACTTTCCCATATCCCAGTTTTCATCAAATGTCTCTTTTATCAGTTTTATCCAGAAATCAGGAACCCCCATGGACAGTCTGAAATCGAAACCATATCCCATTTTTTCTGTATCAGATGCCAGGCCCGGCATACCACTCATCTCCTCAGCAATTGTGATAGCTTGCGGCTTAAACTCATGGATCAGTTTATTGGCCAGAAAGAGATAAACCAGTGCGTCTTCATCCTGATTGCCATCGAAGTATTCATTATATGATGTAAAATTCTTTTCGAGTCCATGGTCATAATAGATCATACTCGTAATTCCATCGAATCTGAATCCGTCAAATTTGTATTCTTCAAGCCAGTAACGACAGTTGGATAACAGGAAATGAATTACATTGTCCTTGCCATAGTCGAAACACAAAGAGTCCCAGGCTATGTGATTTCTTCTTTGGTTTGAATGGAAATACTGGCCCATAGATCCATCGAACAGACCTAAACCTTCATTGACATTTTTAACAGAATGTGAGTGAACCAGGTCCATTATAACTCTGAGTCCGGCCAGATGGGCTTTATCAACCAGTTCTTTAAGATCCTCAGGAGTTCCGAATCTTGATGAGGCCGCAAAGAAACTTGAAACATGATACCCGAACGATCCATAAAAGGGATGTTCCTGGATAGCCATCAGTTGTATGGTATTGTATCCGGATTTTCTTATGGCAGGGAGTATATTTTCCGTAAATTCCCGGTAAGTGCCGATTTTCTCATTTTGCGTGGCCATCCCGATATGGGCTTCATAGATCACAGGAGCAGGATCAGTGAGTGTAAAAGAATTACAAGACCAGGTATAGCTTTTCTCGGGTTGCCATACCTCCGCGTTGAATATTTTAGTCTTATCATCCTGAACCACTCTGTTGGCATATGAAGGAATTCGCTCTCCGCTTCCTCCTTCCCAGTGAACTGAAAGCTTGTAAAGGTCTCCATGATTAAGTGTTTCCAGTGGCAGAAATACCTCCCAGTCTCCCATTTGATTAATCCGATTCATCATGAATTCTTTCTTCTCTTTCCAATCAGTAAAAACTCCGATAACAAAAATGTTTGTTGCATTTGGAGCCCATTCCCTGAAGACCCAGGAATTGTGGTTACGATGAAGTCCGTAGTAATAATGACCCATCGCAAAATCACAAAGTGTGCCTTTCCCAACAAGCATCTTTTCCTTCAATAAACATTTTGCCATTCGTCTGTCAACGACATTCGTAAAGGGGTTCAACCAGGGATCGGACATATAGAAACTGTTTGTATTCATGATGATTGGCAAAATTGAATATCTTCTATAAAAATACGAAAACTAAATCATTAATTTGTTTCATTTCGATAGGCTTTATTAAATTTGCAGACATAAATGTTTTTTATGGTAATTCATGAAGGTTATGAAAACCTTAATCTGATTAATCCTGTTGCAACTCTTGGAATTTTTGACGGAGTTCACAGGGGTCATATGGCTCTTCTGGATTGCCTGGTTTCACGAGCAACAGAGGCTGGAAGTGAATCCGTTGTTATTACATTTTCACCACATCCGCGGCTGGTTCTGGAACAAAATAATATTAATCTCTCATTCCTGTCCACAATAGAGGAGAAGAAAGTATTGCTCGAGAAGGCGAATGTTGACCATCTCATTGTAATAGAATTCAATATCCGATTCAGTAAAATTCAGGCATGTGATTTTATAAAAGATATACTCGTTGAAAAAATTGGAACAAAGCATCTTATAATAGGATATAATCATCATTTCGGGAGAGGTGGCAAAGGCGATTTTAATACAATAAAACGATGCTCGGAAGAGCTTGATTTCAGCGTTGAGCAGATACAGAGGTACCAAACGGAAGAGGGAGCTATCAGCTCGTCCTCAATTCGTGAAGCTCTGTTAAAAGGAAAACTCGAAGTCGCGAACAGGTGGCTTGGATACTCTTATTCTGTCAGCGGAACTGTTATTGAAGGACGAAAGATCGGGCGCACTATTGGATTTCCAACAGCAAACATTAAACCCGATTCTCAATATAAATTAATCCCGGGTAATGGAGTATATGCTGTTGAAGTTCAGCTTGATGACAAAGTCTATCCTGGAATGCTAAACATCGGTTCCAATCCGACTGTGAATGAAGATATCAGATTCCGGAGTATTGAAGTTCATATTTTAAACTTTGATAAGGACATTTATGGAAGAAATATTTCCGTTATTTTCAGGAAAAGACTGAGGGATGAGAAAAAATTTGACAATTTAAAAAACTTAACAGAGCAAATGACTAAAGATAAACAAGATACACTGCAACTGTTAACCTGAAAAATAACAATTGTTTTTGTTAACTTTGACCACTCAAAAATAATCTGAATTATGAATGTAACATTTGATAAAATGCAATACCAGGTAAAAGATATATCACTTGCTGATTTTGGCAGAAAAGAGATAGAAATTGCAGAAAAAGAGATGCCGGGATTGCTGGCAATCAGGAAGAAATACTATTCTGAACAACCTCTAAAGGGAGCACGGATCACAGGTTCGTTGCATATGACAATTCAGACGGCTGTGCTTATTGAAACTCTTACTGAACTTGGCGCTGAGGTGAGATGGGCCAGTTGTAATATTTTTTCGACACAGGATCATGCTGCTGCAGCGATAGCCGCCAGAGGTATACCTGTTTTCGCCTGGAAAGGGGAAACTCTGGAAGAATATTGGTGGTGTACAACGCAGGCACTTTCATTCCCCGGGGGGAAAGGTCCTAATCTTATAGTTGATGACGGCGGTGATGCTTCACTGATGGTTCACCTGGGATATAAAGCTGAAAAGACACCTGAGATACTTAACAGGAAGCCTGAGAACAGGGAAGAAGCAATTATTCTCTCTACTCTGAAAGATATTCTTTCTAAAGATCCGGGAAGATGGCACAGTACCGTAAGTGAACTTAAGGGAATATCAGAAGAGACTACAACGGGTGTCCACCGATTGTACCAGATGATGGAAAATGGGGAATTGCTGGTACCGGCAATTAATGTTAATGATTCTGTTACAAAGTCAAAATTCGATAACCTATATGGATGTCGTGAGTCACTTGCAGATGGAATAAAAAGAGCAACTGATGTTATGCTGGCAGGAAAGGTAGTCATTGTATGTGGTTATGGAGATGTGGGAAAGGGTTGTGCCAGGTCGATGAAGTCTTACGGAGCCAGGGTTATTGTAACAGAAATTGACCCGATTTGTGCTTTGCAGGCCTCAATGGAAGGATTTGAAGTTAAAACAGTCGATGACACACTTGATGAAGGTAATATATTTGTAACAGCTACCGGTAACAGGGATATAATAACCCTTGATCATATGTTAAAAATGAAAGATCAGTCAATAGTTTGTAATATAGGTCATTTCGATAATGAGATACAGGTTAACAATCTTAATGAGCTAAAAGGAATTGTAAAAATCAATATTAAGCCGCAGGTCGATAAATATCTTTTTCCCGACGGACATGCAATTTTTATTCTTGCTGAAGGAAGACTGGTTAATCTCGGTTGTGCTACGGGCCATCCTTCATTTGTTATGAGTAACTCATTCAGTAATCAGACACTTGCACAGATTGATCTCTGGAAAAACAATTATGAAATAGGTGTTTACAGGCTTCCTAAATATCTCGACGAGGAAGTTGCGCGTTTACACCTCGATCAGCTGGGAGTTAAGCTCACAAAACTTACAAAGGAACAATCAGAATATATAGGAGTCCCTGCAACAGGGCCTTATAAACCGGATCACTACAGGTATTAGCTTGATTTAATATCAGTTCCAAACTGTAACATAGTTTCCCTGTACCCTCGTTTTGTAGTTTTTTAAAGGATATCGACCTACGCCGGAAGCTGGGGTGCCTCCCTCTGTGAGTCCGTATTTAGTTCCGCATTTGGGGCATACAGCAATCGTGGAATTTCCCGGGTCAATATTTACTTTAATACTCAGACTATTAACAACATAATCGTGGGGACAAGTGCGGTCATAAGCGTAAAACTCATCGACTCCATAGCAAATTATAATGCCATTGCCGTCATATCCTGCTGCGCTTGGTCCCCAGTTATTTGTGCTGGAACCAACTACAACTGAACCTCCAAATCCGCTCAGGTTAACAAACTCCGGGTCGTTGAGGTCGAGAGTAAAATTCACATAAGTATCGGGGATTACGTCATTCTTTTTATTGCATGAATCTAAAGTGATGGCAAGAGCCACTGAAATTAAAAAAAGTCTTATTTTTGAATCTAAAGCCATCAGGAAATAATTAATATTGCAAAATTACTATTACAACTGTAAATAATTTAACGGAATTGGGAATTTTTTATTGTAATATCTGAGAATGAATAATATATCGTTGAGAAAGCTTTTTCTTTTCATTTTTATTTTATTATTGTCAGTCGGATCGGTTAATGCTCAGATATTTCATAGGAATCCCGGCAAACAATTATTCGGCAAAACGCTTGGAAAAAAGAAAGAACCAAAAGTTAAAGAACCCAGAACTGTTATCAGAGCTAAAAGGAAACAGGAAGCACATGATCGTAAACTTAAAAAAGATTATGAAAAATCGGTAAGACGATCTCAAAAAAGAACAATTGATATCCAATCGCCTGAAGTACAGAAGCGTATGAAACAAAACAAAAAAGATTATACAGTACGGGATAAAGAAGAGTGGAAAAAAGTAAAGGCAAGCACGAAGAGAGCTGGGAAAAAATATAAAAAATGATTAAATTGGAAGATAATTACTTGTAAAACACCTGTTCACAAGATTATTATTTGCAAATAATTAAAAAAAATTATATATTTGTTGGTGAAGAGTTCCGGCAACCCCGGAATTCTTCTTATTTTTTTAATATAATAGAGAAAAATGTCAGAGGTTATTTACGTGACTGCAGAAGGTCTTCATAAGCTGAAAGAGGAACTCGATCAATTAAGAAATGTTGAGAGACCTTCTATATCCAGGCAGATAGCTGATGCAAGGGATAAGGGAGACCTTTCTGAAAATGCCGAGTATGCTGCTGCCAAGGAGGCACAGGGCATGCTTGAGTTAAGAATATCCAAGCTTGAGGATATTGTTACTCGGTCAAGAATTCTTGACGAATCAAAAATTGATGTCTCATCTGTCAGATTACTTAACAAGGTAAAGATCAGGAATAAAACAAATAATTCTGTAATGGAATACCTGATTGTTCCTGAAAGTGAAGCAAATTTCAAACTGGGTAAGATTGCCGTCAGTTCTCCTATTGCCCAGGGTCTTATCGGGAAAAAAGTAGGAGACATAGTTCAGATAAAAGTACCTTCAGGAACTATTCCGTTTGAAATAATTTCCATTTCAATATCATAAGCCCTTATGGCCACAATTTTTACTAAAATCATGAAGGGGGAGATTCCCTGCTATAAGATAGCCGAGAATAAAGATTATTTTGCATTTCTCGACATAAACCCTCTAAGAGCAGGACACACGCTTGTTGTCTCCAAAAGGGAGACAGATTATGTTTTTGATCTGGAAGACGTTTATTTAGGCGGAATGATTATTTTTTCAAAGAAAATTGCTGTGGCAATTAAAAGTGTGATTCCATGCAATCGTATAGGGGTTGCCATTCTGGGTCTTGAGGTACCTCATGCCCATATACACCTGATACCAATGGATACAATGGAAGATATTAACTTCAAAAATCCTAAGCTAAAGTTTACTGTGGAGGAGTTTAAAGATATTGCTGCCAAAATTAATCGTAAGGTCATTCTTTAAAAGGTAAGATTGAACCCGCTGCATGAATTACTTTTATGATTTATGGGACGATTTTATAAGTCTTTTATTCCCACGACTGTGCTATGCATGTGGCAACCATCTGTTGAGGAATGAAAACCTTATATGTACGGAATGTTATATTATTATTCCACGGACCAACTATCATCTTAAAGAAGATAATCCTGTTGCACAGCTCTTCTGGGGAAGATGTATGATAGAAAAAGCAGCAGCATTTTCATATTACAATAAAGGCAGTCGTATCAAAAAGCTTATTCATAATCTGAAGTATAAAGGGATCAGAGATATAGGTTATGAACTAGGCAGAATATATGGTTTATCTCTCAAAACATCAGGTTTTACAAATGATATTGATCTGATAATGCCAGTTCCTCTGCATCCCATGAAAAAAAAGATCCGGGGCTTCAATCAGAGTGAAACTATTTCAATGGGAATTGCCGATGCGACTCATTTGCCGGTCGATTTAAAATCACTTGCAAGAATATTGGTCTCAGCAACACAAACGAAACGTTCGCGCTATGAAAGATGGACAAATGTTGAGGGTATTTTTCAGGTTATTGATCCTCAACCTGTAGCGGGTAAGCATGTCTTGCTGGTTGATGATGTTATTACTACAGGATCGACTATTGAATCGTGTTCAAATGAGCTTCTTAAGATTAAAGGGGTAAAGGTTAGTGTAGTGGCACTGGCATTTGCTGTAGTATAACCCGTCTATTCACCCTTCTTTTTCACTCTTTTGGGATTTTTATTCATGAAATCTTTCCAGCTGTTGTATGATTTTTCCAGCATCGGATTATTTGTTTGGTAAAAGTGGCAAAGGGCAGCAGCAAGTCCATCGGTGGCATCCAGTTTTATTTCTGTCAGATTGAATTTCAGTATATTCATCAGCATCGCTGCTACCTGCTCCTTTGATGCTGCGCCCTGACCAGTAATTGACATTTTGATCTTTCTGGGAGCATATTCAAATATTGGTAATGAGCGGGTAAGCGCTGCCGCAATGGCGGCACCCTGGGCCCTGCCAAGTTTTAACATCGACTGAACATTTTTACCATAAAATGGAGCCTCTATCGCCAGCTCGTCGGGATGATATTCATCTATAATACCGATAGTTCTCTCAAAAATATGTTTCAACTTAAGGTAGTGATCTTCGTATTTTGAAAGGTCAATCGATCCAATGGTTATAAGTTCGGGGTTTGTCCCTGAAGCTTTTATAACTCCATACCCGGTTATATTCGTACCTGGATCGATACCCAGAATTATCCTCTCCTTTGGTTTAACTTTCAATTTGGTTTTTATGTTGGTAAAGATTTATTTCTACCACAAAGGTACACAAAGGATAGCTCGAAGGCATACAAAGATTTTTCCAACTTTAATTTATTTTTTTATGATATATGCATTATTATTCTTTAACGGTTTTTCAGGAAACATTACTCCTGTTGAAGGTTGCTTGATCATTAATTCTTTCGATGAAACATTGCCGTGCTCAAGATAATAAATAGATTCCTTCAGACACGCTTCACTTCTGTCGTTCCAGTCATGGGTAATATCATCAGGAACATATTTATCCGGTACAAAACCTTTATAAAAATCACCCTGTCCTGCAGAGTTAACCAATGAGAAAGTTATTGGCCAAAACAAATAGACAGGCTGATTACTGGGATACGCAAATCCAACCATTCCTACGGGTTTCCCATTAGTTGTATCACCGATGGTTTTCACATCAAAACTGGGCTTTAATCCGTTAATAAAGTCTTCACTTGCAGAGGCTGTGCCTCTTGTTGTAATAACAACTAATCTTGATATACTGAGAGGCCCTGTTACTGAGGTGAAATTAAATGATTGGTTAGAAGCTGTATTTTTGTCGTTAAAAGTCAGTGTTAAAAAAGTAGTATTAAATTTTGAACTCCCGGCCACATAACTTGCCATATTTGTAAGTACATTTAAATCGCCACCTCCGTTATACCTTAAATCTACTATAAGGTCAGTAATATTATTCTGGCTAAAATATGTAAACGCACTCTGTAACTCCTGGACTGACGGGGGAATAAACTCGTCAAAAACAAGATGGCCGGTAATTCCCGATTTCAAATGCAAAGTATCCGCAAGAATAACTGTATTCAAGGTAAAGGAAGCCTTTGTTGAGGTTATTGTAGAATCTTTTCCGGCGGGTGTCTGAAAAAGGAATGTATTTGTTACTGATGTTGAAGAAGCCCCGATCAATTGATTATAAGCGGCCGCATCATTTGCAAGAAATATCGGCGCCAGATCAGTTCCATTAAGCTTTTTAACTATCCATCCCCTTCGTACTCCTAAACTGTACAATGGAGAATTATGGTAAATCTCTGCAATTCTTACCTGGTTGAAGGGATCAAGGCCCATGCTTATCCCATGTCCAACAAAGGCTCCTGTATTCTGAGCTACATACTGGTCATAAGTCTGCACAAAACTCCATCTGTCAAGGGTTTTATATTCCATAGCATCCAAAAGAGTATAAGGATCCTTGTAATTTGTTTCAACAACAACTGGCATAAGTTTATACCAGAAGTAGTATCGATTCATTACAGAATAAAGAGTATCTCTAGCAATTTCATCCACAGTTGGTGTAGTGACCGGGGAAACATCTTTCTTACAGGATATTAATCCTACTGCTAAGAAAAAAAGAAGGAAAGCGAACTTTTTCATATTTTTGATGATTAATATTCTATATATAACAATTAAACATTGATTTTTGATCGCTTGTTTTGAATAAAGATACCTGAAATAATAAGCACCAATCCAATTGGAGTGGTATAATAAACGGGTTCATGAAGAAAATAGTGTACAAAAACCAGAGAAAGAAATGGAGCAAGATAAACCAGGTTACTTACTTTTGCAGTAGTGGAAGACATCTGAAGCGCCTTCAACCAGAAAAAGAAGGTTATTCCCATCTCAAAAATGCCAACATAGATTGATGCAGCCGCTCCCCTGAATCCTGTTTCAATCTGCCATCTTCCTGTAATAATCATTGTAATAATTAGATAGATTGAACCAAAAACAAAATTAAGAAGAAGTTTAACTCCTTCATCTCTTTTATCTTTTACATTAAGAATAAAGTAGAATGCCCAGAAAACCGAACTGCCTGTAGCGAGCAATACTCCAGTAAGATCGGCATGGCCAGATTCAAACAGCCTGCCCTGAGATGATATTATATAGACTCCTATAAAGCTGATAAACAGAGCTATAAAGCTTTTTCTTTCAATTTTTTGTCCCAGAATGGGAACCGAAAGGAAGACAAGTATTATCGGCCATATCATATTGAGTGGCTGGGCTACCTGAGCAGGTAGCAACTGATAGGCTTTAAGAAGAATAAGATAGTAGAGAAATGGATTTATAAGTCCGAAAATCATTGATCGTAAAAGTTCATCCCGCGAAGTTAACCTGACGAGATGAGCTTTTTTCCCGGCTAAGACAATAATAAACAATACTATTGTTGAGGTAAGAGATGCAATGGTAAGCATCGGAAGAATGTCCAGTTCCTCCAGGCTTATTTTAAATGCGGTAGGAATTGTTGACCAGAAAAAAATAGCCAGGCCGGCATAGATATATGACTGTTTGGAACGGTCCATATTGCTCTTACTTTCTGTGAATTAACCCCTCTTTAGAGCCTGCCCTGAACGAAGTGAAGGGGGACAGGGGGGCTAATTGATCATATCAAACCCGGTGTATGGTACCAGCACCTTTGGGATTTTGATCCCTGATTCGGTCTGGTTATTCTCAAGTATTGCAGCAACTATTCTTGGCAAAGCCAGGGCACTGCCATTAAGTGTATGCACAAGGCGGGTTTGTTTATCTCCTTTTTCTTTAAATCTGCATTTTAGCCTGTTCGCCTGAAACGATTCAAAATTTGATACCGAACTCACTTCCAGCCAGCGCTTCTGTGCGGCTGACCATACTTCAAAATCGTAGGTGAGCGAAGAAGTAAATGACAGATCACCGCCACATAGCCTTAGGATACGATAAGGAAGATCAAGTTTGGAAACCAGACCCTCGACATGGCTTACCATCTCTTCGAGTGACTCATAAGAATGATTGGGGTGAGCAATCCTGACTATTTCGACTTTATCAAACTGATGAAGGCGATTAAGCCCCCTTACATGAGCTCCCCATGAACCTGCTTCCCTTCTGAAGCACGGAGTATACGCAATGTTTTTAATTGGAAGCATCTCGGCATTCAGTATTACATCCCTGTAAATATTTGTAACCGGGACTTCTGCTGTAGGTACCAGGTAAAAGTTATCGAGTGTTGCATGATACATTTGTCCCTCTTTATCAGGCAGCTGACCGGTGCCAAACCCGGAGTCTTCATTAACCAATATGGGAGGCATCACTTCTGAATAACCTGCTTTTTCACCTTCATCAAGGAAAAAGCTGATTAGGGCTCTTTGCAGCTTTGCTCCCTTGCCTTTGTAAACAGGGAAACCTGCTCCGGTAAGTTTAATACCCAGATCAAAATCGATAATATCATATTTTTTAATAAGATCCCAGTGAGGAAGGGCAGTCTCAGATATAAGAGGCATAATTCCACCCTCACGGACTTTAACATTATCATCAGCCCCATGACCTGGTGCAACAGACTGATGAGGAAGATTCGGTAATCGAATAATCTCACTCCTAAGGTCATTATCGATGGGGATCAATTTGTCGGTAAAATGCTTTATTTCTTCTTTAAGCGAGTATGTTTTTTCCTTTGCAGCCAGAGCTTCATCTCTTTTCCCTTCCTTCATTAGAGAGCCTATTTCTTTGGAGATGAGGTTCATTTCTCCCTGCATCGTATCAGTTTTGGATTGTATTTCCCGGCGCGAAGAATCGAGTAAAAGAATCCTGCTAATTATTTCTTCTGCTTCGAAGTTTTTTACTTTCAACCGTTCAATTATAAATTCCTTCTTTTCACGAATAAGATTTATCGTTAACATATTCAATTATAAATTAATAAAAAAGCAAGCGAATTTGCTTGCTGTAAAAATATCAAAAAACTCCCGATAATGCTTTCCTGCAGCAGAAAAGAATTTCGGGAGCCTGATTCTTTTAAGATAATTGTCTATTCCGTTCCCGGTTTAGAGTGTGAAATAACATATCGATAAACAGATTTAGTAATTAAAATGTTTAACTATTTCACACTCTTAACCGATACGTAAGTTCTGTTGTCTTTTTTCCTTTTGAACTCAACTTCTCCGTCGGTGAGTGCAAAAAGAGTGTGGTCTTTTCCGAGGCCAACATTTATACCCGGATTATGCTTAGTCCCTCTCTGGCGAACTATAATGTTGCCTGCCTTGGCTGTCTGGCCGCCGAAGAGCTTCACTCCCAATCGTTTACTTTCAGAATCGCGACCGTTACGTGAACTACCTGCTCCTTTCTTATGTGCCATAATTCTATATTTTTATTTGCTTAAACTTTAAATTAACTATTCTTTGCTTTTTGGAGTTTTCTTTGCAGCAGGCTTTTTTCCAACCGGTTTTTTCTCTGCAACTTTTTTAGCTGCAGTTTTCTTTACAGGTGCTTCTTCTTTTTTTGCAGCTGGTTTTTTAGCGGTTTTCTTCTCCTTAACAGGTTCTTCAGCAACCGTAACATTAGCTACTTTTGTTTCCGCTTTTTTTAAGGCTGCTTTTTTTGGTGCGCCTATACCGTTAATACTGATGATTTCAACCTGGGTAAAGTTCTGGCGGTGTCCGTTTTTAACCCTGTAACCCTTTTTCCTTTTCTTCTTGAAAACAATTACTTTATCACCCCGAACCTTATCGCTGAGAACTTTTCCGCCGACAATTGCGCCTTTAATTGCAGGTTCTCCGATAGTAATTTTGCCTTCATCTTCAATTAAAAGAACCTTGTCAAATTCTACTTCTTTTCCCTCTTCAAATTCTAACCTGTGAACAAAAATCTTTTTGCCGTTCTCAACTTTAAACTGCTGACCTGCAATTTCTACGATTGCGTACATCTTATCTTATTTTTATGTTACTCCGTGAGGCGTATAATACCATTCGATCTTATAACTTTCATTTGCCCCTTCGGATTTATCCAAAATTGGACTGCAAAGATATAAAAATTAGATTATTTACAAATCAATCAGGCTAATTTTTTATAGTCAAATGGTAATAAGAGATCAGATAGTATGAACCTGATGTAATTCTTTTGATTATGATTGAACAAAGAACGGGATTTTATTGTAAGTCTGTTGATAAAAAAAAACTATTCTCACTCCAAGTGTTAGTTCTAATATCTTTATATTTGTCAGATACAACAAAAATCCGGTTATTTCTTTGGCGCATAAACAATTGATATGAAGAGAGTAAAGCTAAAAGTAATGGGAATATCATATAGTCAGACTCAATCCGGAGCTTATGCGCTGATATTGATCGAAGAAAACGGAGAAAGAAGGATTCCTATCATAATCGGCGGCTTTGAAGCTCAGGCAATTGTAATAAAACTTGAGAATTTAGATCCTCCCCGCCCATTAACTCACGACCTTTTTAAAAAATTTGCAGATGAGTTTAACATATCGGTAATCGAAGTTATGATTTACAAACTCGAAGAGGGTGTATTCTTCTCAAAGCTTGTTTGCAACAACGGAGAAAAAGAATATTCAATTGACAGCAGAACATCAGACGCTGTGGCATTAGCTTTGAGATTCAGCTGTCCGATATTTATCACCGAAGAAATCCTTAATAAAGCAGGAATAACAGTTAATCCAACTGATAGCGAGATATCTTCTGTAAACGAAGTTGAAAATTTCTTTGAACCGGGAAAAACAAAATATGATACATATTCCAATGAGGAGCTCTATAAGATGATCGATGAGTCCATCAAGACAGAAGATTATGAACGTGCTGCAACTTTAAGGGATGAGATCGAGAAAAGAAAGAAAAAAAAGAAATAACCCCTTCCGCCTGATTTTTAAATAAATAATCATAGACTTATTATAATGAAAAAAGCATTATTAATTACTCTTTTAGCTATTCTTTCTGTGTCCTATTCTTTCGCAAAAGAGTATAAGGTTACTTCCCCTGACAACAAAATTTCAGTAACAGTCACGGTCGGCGAAATTATAAAATGGTCCGCGACCTGTGAGGGCAAGGAGATAATAAACAATTCGAAAATTGCAATGATTCTGGCAAATGGCAAGGTACTGGGAGAAAATGAAAAAGTCAAAAAAGCAGCGATCAGCCAGCTTAATGATATCATTAGACCGGTTGTTGCAAATAAAAGATCAGAGATCATAGATAATTGCAATATTCTGACAATCTATTTCTGGTCAGGTTTTTCTCTTCAGTTCAGAGCATACAACGATGGTGCCGCATACAGATTTGAAACTTCATTAAAAGAAGAGATTACAGTTAAAAATGAAATTTCTGAATTTATTTTCCCGGCAGGATCCCATTCATGGTATCCGCTGGAAACCAGTTTTATGTCGCATAACGAAAGAACATTTATCTATTCATCTCTCGATACGCTGTCCACTAAGCATCTTGCAAGCCTTCCAACACTTTTCCAGGTAAATGGAATTGATGTACTGGTTACTGAATCAGATATTGAGGATTACCCGGGAATGTGGCTTGTTGGCGCCGGATCAGGGAAAATTTCAGGGATATGGTCAAAATATCCNNCCAAATAAGATAGAAGATACAAAATGGATAAAACCCGGGCATGTAGCATGGGACTGGTGGAATGCGAATAATGTTTACGGTGTTGATTTCAGGGCAGGTATAAACAACGATACATACAAGTATTATATCGATTTTGCTTCAAAAAACGGGATCGAATATATAATTCTGGATGAGGGCTGGTATAAATCAGGTACAGTTCTTGAATCAGTGCCCGAAATTAATATTCCCGAATTGTGCAAATATGCTGAAAGCAAGCATGTTGGGATAATATTATGGGTTGTATGGAAGACTTTCTGGGACAAGATTGATGAGGCTGTTGCATTGTATGAAAAATGGGGAGTTAAAGGTGTTAAGGTAGATTTTATGCAGAGGGATGATCAGAAGGTTGTTAATTTTTACCTTGAAGCTGCAAGGAAAACTGCAGAGCATCATCTTATTATTGACTTCCATGGTGCATATAAGCCTGATGGCCTTGGACGCACCTGGCCAAATGCTCTCACACGAGAAGGAGTGAAAGGAATGGAGAATGATAAATGGAGCAAAGATATTAATCCCGGCCATGACGTAACAATACCTTTTACCAGGATGGTAGCTGGTCCGATGGATTATACTCCGGGGGCCCTGGTAAATATGGACAAGGCCAATTTTACTCCGAATTTTACTCGTCCCGAGAGTCAGGGTACAAGAGCTCACCAGGTGGCATTATATATTATTTATGAAAGTCCTTTGCAGATGCTGGCAGACAGCCCTTCAAACTATATGAAAGAACAGGAGACAACCGATTTTATAGTGAATATACCAGTTGTATGGAATGATATTATTGGAATTGACGGTAAAGTGGGTAATTATCTTTTGCTTGCAAGAAGATCGGGGAAAGAGTGGTTTGTCGGAGCTCTGACAGACTGGACCAGTCGCGATATGGATCTTAACCTTTCATTTCTTCCTGCCGGGAAGTACTCTATGGATATATTTCAGGATGGCATTAATGCCGACAGATATGCAGGCGATTATAAACATCTGAAAACTGATGTTAAATCGGGTGATAAGATGAAAATTCATCTTGCTCCCGGTGGCGGATGGGCCGCAAGAATTTCACCCGAATAGCAAAACCAGGTAATTGGAATGAGACAATATCTTGAACTGCTTGATCATGTATTGAAAACCGGAACTGAAAAGAAGGACAGGACAGGCACCGGAACGATAAGCGTATTTGGTTATCAGATGAGATTTAGCCTTGAAGAAGGTTTTCCACTTCTTACAACAAAAAAACTCCATCTCAAGTCTATCATTCATGAATTACTCTGGTTTATTTCAGGAAATACAAATACTAAATATCTGAACGATAATGGAGTAAAGATATGGAACGAGTGGGCTGATAAAGATGGAAACCTCGGACCGATATATGGATACCAGTGGCGTTCATGGCCTTCCGAAGGTGGAAAGAAGATCGATCAATTGTTAAATGTTATCAGTTCAATTAAGAAATCGCCAGATTCACGCAGGCATATTATAAGCGCCTGGAACGTTGGTGAATTAGATAAAATGGCTCTCCCACCTTGTCATATTTTGTTCCAGTTCTATGTTGCGGGTGGCAGGTTATCGTGTCAGCTTTACCAGAGGAGTGCAGACATTTTTCTCGGGGTACCGTTTAATATTGCATCATATGCCCTGCTGACACTTATGGTGGCACAGATAACCGGTCTTAAACCAGGGGATTTCGTTCATACACTTGGTGATGCTCATATTTACCTCAACCATATTGACCAGGTAAAACTGCAGCTGACAAGGGAACCATATAAGCTGCCTCGAATGTCAATTAACTCTGAAGTGACTGATATCCTTAAGTTTAGATATGATGATTTCACACTGTTTGATTATGTTTCGCACCCTCATATTAAAGGTGATATTTCAGTATAATATTTAAAGTATGATCTCAATTATAGTTGCTGTTTCTGAAGATTGGGGTATTGGAAAGGATAATGAGCTTTTATGGCACATTTCAGAAGACCTTAAGAGATTTAAAAGGCTGACATCAGGAAACACGGTTATTATGGGGAAAAAAACCTGGGAATCATTACCACGGAAGCCTCTACCCGGACGGAAAAATATTGTTCTCACAGATAACCCGAAAGAATCAATCGAAAATTCTGTTACTGTATATTCTATTGAGGATGCACTAAGCAAATGCGGACAGGATGAAGAAATATTTATCATTGGAGGAGGGAGCGTATACCGCCAGTTTATGCCTGTAGCAGATCGTCTGTTTATTACTCATGTACATAAAAAAGCGCCGGCAGATATTTATTTCCCGGAAATTGATCTGAGCATATGGGAAATTACAGAAAAAGAGGAGTTTAAAAAGGGAGACAACAATAATATCCCTTATACATATACTATATACGAAAGAAGGACCAGAATGCGGAAATAATTAGAATAGGTTATATTATAATCCACGGTATCAGATTCTGTTACAAATAAGTACCACCACCGCTAAGCGAAGTTTGCAACTTCGCTTTTAATAGACAGAAAAATGTAATAATTAATGGAACCCCTCCGGAGTACGGATTCTATTAGCAATCTCCTGTCTATTATTAATGAAACCGCTCCGCGGTTTATTATAGGAATCTAATTCAATCGGATTTGAACCTCGGAGAGGTTCCATCATTTCGGAATTCTTATGATGCCTTCAGAATCTTAAGGTTTATTCTTTCAAGCTTCCGGTTAGCGTAATCTATTGTTATTTCCAGTTCACTGGTATCAACAGATGGCATTTCGAACATAGCATCAAGCATGATGGTCTCACATATTGATCTTAACCCACGGGCCCCAAGTTTGAATTCAATAGCCTTATCGACAATATATTCAAGAACGCCTACTTCAAATGTTAGCTCGATATTGTCCATTCTGAAGAGTTTTATATACTGTTTCACCAATGCGTTTTTTGGTTCAGTAAGTATTGCTCTGAGAGCTTCTCTGTCCAGAGGATCGAGATGTGTAAGCACCGGCAACCTGCCGATTATTTCAGGTATGAGCCCGTATGATCTGAGATCCTGTGGCGCAATATATTGAAGCAGATTGTCTTTATCCACTTTTTCACGGATCTTTGAGGCGCCGAAACCAACTATCTGAGTATTTAGTCGTTGTGCAATTTTCTTCTCGATACCTTCAAAAGCTCCGCCACAGATAAAAAGAATATTTTTAGTATCAACAGGGATCATTTTCTGTTCAGGATGTTTCCGTCCGCCCTGTGGAGGCACATTTACTATCGATCCCTCAAGTAATTTAAGGAGTCCCTGCTGAACACCTTCACCTGATACATCGCGGGTTATTGAAGGATTATCACCTTTTCGGGCAATTTTGTCGATTTCATCGATAAAAACTATTCCTTTCTCAGCTGCTTTAACATCATAATCAGCATTTTGCAGCAACCTGGTCAGCAGGCTTTCAATATCTTCTCCAACATAACCTGCTTCAGTCAGTACCGTTGCATCAACAATGGTAAATGGAACATGCAGCATCTTTGCTACAGTCCTGGCAAGAAGTGTCTTCCCAGTACCTGTTTCACCAACAAGGATAATGTTTG